>USPT01000029.1 GCA_900556705.1 uncultured Collinsella sp. | reverse complement strand
CCTATCACGCGCCGTCCAGACGCAGCAGCTCTAAGCGATGGAGCAGATTCGCCGCCGGTTAGTATACCCGCACTCCGTATGCCCCCACGTAAACCACAGATGACGAGGCGGGCGGGGGAGCCTGGCCGATTGTCTCAATCTGTAACAGATGCAGGGCAAAACCGGGCCCTAATTGTTATAGATCAAAACAGAAGGGGATTTCCGTCCAGTCCAAACCAAATCTCTCAGTCTTCCTGCAATTTCGAACATGTGGCCTATAATGTTGCTTTGGTTACGCTATATATTGCGCAGCCATTTAATACGTCGCCCACCGGGGGCCATTAATTCCTATCGCCATATTGGCTAGGAAGCAATCAAAGGAGGTATCCGTGGCAGCAGAGACGCCTTGCTCGGTCCTCTATAACGATATTCGCTCGTTCGGCGGTCTTAAACATCTCGAGATCGCCCGAATGCTCATCAATGGAAACTCTTATCTCGGCAGTACCCTGCTCGAGAAATGCTCTTCCAACCGCTCGTATCTCACCCGTTACATCGTCCATCGCAAGCCTGACCAGTGCGCGCCCTCCATCTACAGCGACTTTACCGTCACCACGCTCAACCTTTCCTCGGCAATCTGCAGCAAGCTCGGCGGCGGCGAGTCCGCCTATCGGGCAATCGCCGAGCACTATCGCGGTCCGGCCGCCAACGAAATGATGTCGGCTCTCGCCAGCTACAAGCTGGACAGCCGCCTATATGCAAATGCCCTCAATCGCATCGACAACTTTGACGGCAATGCCGTGCGCGAGAAAAGCACGCTTTACCTTATGCTCTTTGTGGCGACGGGCGCACTTGCCGATCCCGTTCAAGGCGTGGCCACCGTCGAGCGCTTTTGCGACAGCAAGACGGGCGGGCACTTTGGCACCACCGAAACTACCGTCGGACGTGACTTTATGGGCAGCCTGGAGCAGCCGCGCGCCGTCGCCCCCAACCTTGGTCTGCTCAGGACACATGCCGACAACTGCGTCGACATGCAAATCCATCCCCTCACACGCGATTCGCGCGGCACCGTGATTGGTTCTTTGCCCAAAACCTCGCCCAGCATCACCGATGTGGGCGCCGATGCATCGCGCGAACATCTTCGCATTTGGCTTGAGGGTGAGCACTGGTACGCCCAGGGCCTTGGATCGACCAACGGCACGGTGCTCGAATCGGGTGCAGGCGACGGCGATATCGTAATCGAGCCGCCCCGCGACCAACGAGAGCCCGGCAAAGTCTATCCCCCGGTGGAAATCGAAAACAGCGACAGACTTCACTTGGGTCTCTATACAACGTTTCTCGTTATTGTGGACTAGCGCGGGCGGTGATCGAAAGACGGTCATCGCCCGTCTTTCGTCTGCTACCTTCTACGTCGTAAACGACAATACTCAGCGGCATACGTGAGCAGTGCGGCTATTATGGTACTTTACCGATAACCGCACTGTTCACGCACACGTGCGACAACCCATGCCAGACAAAGGAACGCCATGGATACTACCGACAGCGCCTATGGCGACAAACTCATCCGTCTTGACACGTTCGACACCGCCGTGGCGGTCGACCCCAGCGCCGAGGACGACGCCAAGCGTCGGTTTATGACGCTTATTCTCCAGACGACCCACCGCGACAACGGCAACATCGGGCACGTGCTGCGCGCGACCAACACGAGCGGCGAGGTCTTTGCCGTCAAGCTACTCAAGGACAACGCCATCCTTTCCGGCCAAGCCCCCGACCGCTCCGCCGAGCAATCGGCCGCGCATCTGGCCAACACCGCCGCGCTGTTCGAGGAGTACCGTCATCTGTGCACCGTCTCACACCTTCGCGGATTTCCGCGTGTCTATGGCTACGGTTCTTGCGAGGACGACCCACTCATCCTCATGGAATGGGTCGAGGGCACCTCGCTCAAGCAGGCGCTGCCCTTGCTTCCGCACGATGTCTCGGGTGGGCTAACCACCCAGATGGTGGCCGCCGTTGGAAACGCCGTGCTTCGCGCGCTCCTGATGACCCAGGGGCTCGTGAATCCGGTCGTCCATCGCGACCTGTCGCCCACCAATATCATGTTCCGTACCACCAGCCGAACGCTCGAGCAACAGATTGCCGATTGCTCCTTTGACCCCTGCCTCATCGACATGGGCTCCGCGACCATGGCCCTCGGCGACGACACGATCACCCGGCGTGCCGACATCTGGCGCTTTGCCACGCCCGCATACGCCGCGCCCGAGATGCTCACGCAGGATATCGAAGGCATCGCGGCCCTTCGCCGCTCGCCCGCGGTCGACGTCTATGCGCTTTCGAGCATTCTGTACCAGCTCTACAGCGGTCGCAAGCCGTTCGATGTGGAGTCGACGGGCGCCGCGGCAACCGGCTCGTTCTACCTCATAAAGACCAAGACCAAGCCGACACCACTCGAGCCGCGATGCAGTGACGACGAGACGCTCGTCCAAATCATCATGAAAGGCATCTCGGTCGAGCAGTGCGATCGTCCCACCGAACAGCAGATGCTCGAGGTGCTCTCGGCATTCCTCACCGATGCCGAATCCGAGGGCCGCGAAGGCGCAGGAGACGAGGCCGCAATTGATATCGATTCTGGCACGCACCTTAAGGTCGACGTCGCCGGCGAGCGCGCACGAGAGATCCTGAATCAGGCCCGCCACGATGCCATGACCCGCCGCCGCTTTATTATCGGCGGCGCTATCGCAGCCGTTGCGGGGCTCAGCGTTATCGGGGCGGCAACCCATGGCTTTGGCATCCCCGACTACCTTGACGGCATCCGCGGTTCACTTGACGACTACACCTGGGATCAGCTGCAGGAGATTTCGCTCAAGATTAAGGCCGCCGAGACCCGTAGCGAGGCACGCGAGATTGCCAAGCGCTATCACCTGCTCGATGACAACGGGCATATCCCCTATCCATGCACCAAGCGCGTCACGCTCACCAACGGGCTGCAGGTTGGCGCGCAGCTTGTGGGTATCCGCCACGACGAGCTTCTAGACGGTACGGGCAAGGCCGGGCTGACGTTTATGTTCGACGCGGGTATTGCCGAGCGCAACGCTGCAGCTGAACCGCCGAGCGCCGGCTGGGCAGATTGCGAGCTGCGGGAATGGCTCAACGGCGACGGCCTTAAGCTGCTACCCAACGAGTTGCGCGCGCTCATTAAAGGGGTCAAGAAGGTCTCGAACAATGTGGGCGCCGCCAACAGTGCATCGTGTCTGAGCGAGTTGCCCGCAACCCTTTGGCTGCCCGCCATGGTCGAGCTGTGCGGAGTGCAGCCGCCCGAGTCATTTGCCGAGGGCTTTCACTACCTGGCCGACATCTACAACGGCGAGGGCAAGGAGTACCAACTCTTCCGCGAGCTCAAGGTAAGTCCGTATACCACGAACGAGACATTGGTTCGCCAGTGGAAGGGCAAGGACGCCTGTTGGTGGGAACGAACGGTGAGCCCCGACTCATCGGAGACCGAAGGCACGCTCTACATAAACCGTGTGGGCCACGACGGCGACGCCTTTACGTACGCAACGCCTGCGGACAAGCCAAACAAACGAACCTGTGTGATCCCCGGATTCTGTATCTAGAGAGCGGGCGTCTTGCCGTGACGGGACCCCTCCCCGGCAATTGTCTCGATCTGTAACACTAGCTCGGCAGATACAGGTCTAGATGTTACAGAACGAGACAAACCCCAACCCCGCGAGACAACATCTCGATCTGTAACATCTAGCAGGCAAAACGGTCCCCAGATGTTACAGATTGAGACGTTAAGTTGTGGCTCGATGTAATGTCTAGATCTGTAACAGTTATTCGACAAAAACGGGTCTAGTTGTTACAGGTTGAGATGTTTGGCAGGGACGGTCCATCGGCCAACCAACCACCCTCATCTGTAACGAAATGTCATACATTTCTTTCTGTACTGGACACCCCCAGGGGGTATGGGTGTATAGTATCGGCAGGTTAACACTTTCAACACCGAACCACAGAAAGGAGGAGCCATGGCTCAAGATAAGTTTGATGTGGGCGGCATGACGTGCGCCGCTTGCCAGGCGCACGTGGACCGCGCCGTCAGCAAGCTCGACGGCGTCCAAAGCGTCGCGGTCAACCTGCTCGCCGGTTCCATGATGGTCGACTATGACCCCGCGCAGGTCTCCCCCGACGATATCTGCAGCGCTGTCGATCGCGCTGGCTACTCGGCCTCGCCCGTCAGCACGGGCACCGACGCCGCCCAAAACGGCAGTACGCAAGCCAGGTCCGGCGCCGCCCATATGGAGTCGCCGACCAAAAAGTTGGAGGCCGCCGCCTCTGCCATGCGCACCCGCCTCATCGCCTCGATCGTATTCCTTATCCCACTGTTCTACATAGGCATGGGGCACATGCTCGGCTGGCCGCTGCCCGGCATTTTCACCGACCATATCCACAGTATGACGCTCGCCCTCACCGAGCTCGTCCTGCTCATCCCCATCGTCTATGTCAACGACGCGTACTTTATCAACGGGTTTAAATCGCTCGCGCACGGCGCGCCCACCATGGACGCCCTTATTGCCGTGGGCGCCACCGCCTCCATCGCCTGGTCAATCTACGCCATGTTCATCATGGCCGACCAGCTAGCCGCGGGCCAGGTCCACGAGGCCATGATGACGAGCATGGACAATCTGTATTTTGAGAGCGCCGGCACGATCTTGTCGCTCGTCACCGTGGGCAAATACCTTGAGACGCGCAGCAAGTCCAAAACTGGCGGCGCCATCGAGGCACTGATCGACCTGGCACCCAAGACCGCGACCGTCGTGGCAGAGGACGGCAGCGAGACCACCGTCGACGTCGACAGCATCCTTCCCGGCCAGGTGCTGCGTGTGCGCCCCGGCGAGTCCATCCCTGTCGATGGCGTGGTGCTCGAGGGCAGCTCGGCCGTGGACGAGAGCGCGCTCACCGGCGAGTCCATCCCCGTGGAAAAGACCGCCGGCGACACCGTCAACGCCGCCACTGTCAACCGCACCGGCTCGTTTACCTTCCGTGCCACACGCGTGGGCGCCGACACGTCGCTCGCCAAGATTATCCAGCTCGTCGAGGACGCCAACGCCACCAAGGCGCCCATCGCCCGCATGGCCGACAAGGTCGCCGGCGTGTTCGTACCCGTGGTATTCGTGATCTCGGCCATGACCTTCGTGGCGTGGATGGCACTGACCGGTAGCGTGAACGAAGCGCTCACCTCCGCCGTCGCTGTGCTGGTGATCAGCTGTCCGTGCGCATTGGGTCTGGCCACGCCCGTCGCTATTATGGTCGGCACCGGCAAGGGCGCCGAGATGGGCATTCTGTTCAAGAGCGCCGAGGCGCTGGAGAATCTGCGCAGCGTGGGCACCGTGGTGCTCGATAAGACGGGAACGGTCACTCGCGGCAAGCCTGCCGTGACCGATATCGTGGTAGCCACGCGTGCCGACGGATCGCCCGCCATGAGCGAAAAGGCGCTGCTCAAGCTGGCCGCTGCGCTGGAGCGCTCAAGCGAGCACCCGCTGGCCGAGGCGATTATGGCCGAGTGCGAGGCGCGCGGAATCGTCGCACGCATGGTCGAGGACTTTGCCGCCGTGCCCGGGCGAGGCGTTACGGCACGCGAGGGGCAGAATGTCATCGCCGCCGGCAACGTGCGTCTGATGGACGAGCTGGGCGTGAAGGTTCCCGCCGGCCTTGCCGAACAGTTCGCGGCCGAGGGCAAGACGCCGCTGTTCTTTGCCAAGAACGGCGAGCTTGCTGGCACCATTGCCGTGGCTGACGAGGTCAAGGAGACGAGCGCCGAGGCCATCGCCGCGCTGCGTTCGCTCGGCGTCGACGTGCGCATGCTCACCGGCGACAACCGTGTGACGGCCGAAGCGATCGCCCGCCGCGTGGGACTGAACAGCAAGCGGGTCATCGCCGACGTCCTTCCCGCCGACAAGGAGCGCCACGTGCGCGAGCTGCAGGATGCAGGCGGCAAGGTCGCCATGGTGGGTGACGGCATCAACGACTCCCCCGCCCTGGCGCGCGCCGACGTGGGCCTTGCCATCGGCACCGGTGCCGACATCGCCAAGGAGGGAGCCGACGTGGTACTCATGCGCAGCGACCTCATGGACGTCGCCCGCGCCATCGAGCTTTCGCGCGCCACGATTCGCAACATCAAGCAAGACCTGTTCTGGGCGCTGTTCTACAACGGCATCGGTATTCCGCTGGCGGCGGGCGTGTTCTTCCCGCTCACGGGATGGCAGCTCTCGCCGATGTTTGGCGCCGCGGCCATGAGCCTGTCGAGTGTCTGCGTCGTAAGCAATGCGCTGCGCCTGCGAACCTTTAAGCCGAAAGTGGCAAAATAGGCTCACCATTAAGTCCATTTAGAACGGGTTTTCCAGGTGCCCGAGATTGACCTGAAAGAGGAGCGACGCGTACTTTGGTACGCGAGCGACGGCTTGAAGGTCAAGGTCGGGTGCCTGGGAAAGCCGACACAACAGAGAGGAATACCCATGCGTTACACAATCAAGACTTCCGGCCTCATGTGCGGCCACTGCGACGCTACTGTCGAGACGGCACTGCTCAACGTTGCCGGCGTGACCGACGCCGACGCCGATCACGAGACCCAGACCGTCCAGGTGGAGTGCGCCGACACCGTGACCGCCGAGCAGCTCGCCGCCGCCGTCGAGGCCGCAGGCGAAAAGTTCCATGCCCTTTCGGTGACCGCCGCGTAGCAGACGCCGCCTACTCAATCCTCAGAAGTTGCGGTGAAATACGGATGTTGAGCCGCCCTAGGCCTTTAAACAGTCCGTATTTCACCGCAACTGACGGGGGCAACCGGAAGATCGACCAGAAACGAGGACCCGCCATGATGGCAGACCACAAATCGGTGACCCGCATGCTCAAGACGGCACGCGGCCAGATCGACGGCATCTTGCGGATGGTCGAGGAGGACCGCTACTGCGTCGACATCTCCACGCAGCTCATGGCAACGCAGGCGCTCATCGCCCGCATCAACGCCGATGTGTTGAAGGCACACATCGAGGGCTGCGTCGCCTCGGCCATCGAATCGGGCGACGAGGAGCTCAAAGCCGCCAAGCTCGCTGAGATCGAACGCGTCGTCGACAAGCTCGCCAAGTAATTGACGTAAGGGGAACAGGTACGTTTACACCACCTTGGTGCAGATTAACCTGTCCCCAATGCACCAAAAGGGGTATAAAGGCGTGCAGCACAGCGAAATGAAAGGCAGTTCTGCATGAATGACTTTATGAAGGGTCGCAACGGCGCCGACGAGCTCACCATCGTGATGGGCTTTGCTGGAATCGTCATCGCGATGATCGGATCGATGGCCCGTATTCAGTGGCTCAGCTGGATCGCCATCGCCGTAATCGTACTCGGCGTGCTGCGTGGCCTGTCCAAAAACATCGACGCCCGCCGCAAGGAGAACGATGCCTTTGTCACGGCGACCGCAAACGTCCCCGGCCTAGGCAAGTTCGTCGCCAGCTTGGGCGGCGGGACTGCGGCCGCAAACGCTTCGCGTGCCGCTGGTACCAGCAAGGAGGACTTTGAGCGCGCCAAGCGAACGGCCAAGAAGATGTGGAAGGGTCGCAAGACCACGGCCTACCTCAAGTGCCCCAACTGCGGCCAGATGCTGTCCGTCCCCAAGGGCAAGGGCAAGATTCGCGTCACCTGCCCCAAGTGCCACGCCAAGATGGAGACGCGCTCCTAGCCGCTACACCATAGGACAAAATAAAAGCCGAGGCCTCGTGTTGAGACCTCGGCTTTTTGCATGGAGCGACATCATTCGATAAAGCTGTCGCCCCGTCACACCAGCACCTAAGCTACGCCGTCGCGAGCGAGCTCCTCTGTCAGGGCTTCTGCCGGCATGGCCATAATCGCGTCGAGCTCGGTGTCCACCTCGGGGATGTGCTTGACCTTCAGCTTGCGCACCAGGTCACCGCGGCACATCACGTGCATCGGGTCGCGCAGGGCCGCCAGGTCACCCAGAGGATTCTTGCGCGTCACCAGGATATCGGCCGCCTTGCCGCACTCGATCGTGCCGGTCTCACCGCCCAGACCCAGCAGCTCGGCATTGACCTGTGTGGCCGTGTGCAGCGCAAAGGCATTGCTCACGCCAACGTACTTGGCAAAGTAAGCCACCTCGCGCCACATGTCGTACTGCGTCACAAACGGGCAGCTCGAGTCCGTGCCCAGACCCACCTTGACGCCGGCATCCAGGGCGGCGCGGGCGCTCTCGATAATGCCCGAGCACACGATGTCGCCGTTCTTCTTTTGCGTGTCGGTCGAATGGGTCTTCTCCGGATCGAGCAGTACAAACGGCAATGCGGGGCTGATCGTGCAAGTAACGCTCGGCGCGCGTCCCTCGAGCTGCGTACCCGCGGCGCCGCGGTACAGTTCCAGGATCTCGGGGGTCATCGGAGCGCCGTGCTCGATTGTGTCGACGCCGGCCTGAAGCGCGGCCTTCACACCTTCGGTGCTCTCGACATGGGCCATGACCGGAAGGCCAACCTCGTGCGCCGCCTTGCACGCCGCGGCGGCAACCTCAACCGGCATACGCAGCACGCCTGGCTCGCCCACTTCGGTCGCGTCGAACACGCCGCCCGTCACGAACAGCTTGATGACGTCGGCGCCACGCGCGTACAAGTCGCGCACCTGTTCGGCCGCCTCGGCAGGGCTGTTGGCAACCTGGGCGAACAAGCCCGCGCCGTGGCCACCCGGCACCGTGACGCCCGTTCCCGGCGCTACCAGGCGCGGACCCTGATACTTACCGGCGTCGATGGCGTTGCGCACGGCGATGTCGGCAAACAGCGGGTCGCCTGCGCCGCGCACCGTGGTCACGCCGCTTGCCATCTGCTGTTGGGCGCTGCCCTTGAGGATATGGCGCACGATGGCGCGGCCCACGGGATTGTCGAGCTTCTTCATCAGCGCGCCGGCATCTCCCGCCGAAACCGGCTTGCCCGAACCACACAGATGCACATGCATATTGATGAGACCCGGCATGAGATACGCACCTGCCAGGTCGATGACCTCGGCACCCGCCGGAGCTTGGGCCACGGCGCTCGGTCCCATCCAGGTAATGACACCGCGCTCGACGGCCACGGCCATATCGGGCTGCGGCTCCATATGCTCCGAGCCATCCAGAACGGTCGCATTGATAAACAACGTGGGACGATCGGCAGTCGCCATATCGAGCTCCTCCCTCACGATTAACTTGAACATTTGTCCATTATTACCCAGTGCAGCGGGATTGCTGCGGACATATCGGTTAACGGAGAAAGGAGGAGATACGGAGAACGGAACGCGTTGCAGTCCCACCCCAGCGACGTCCGGGAAATGTCTCAATCTGTAACAGGTGGACCGGGTTTTAGCAGCCAAATGTTACAGAACAAGATCTTTCGGCACCTCGTCCAACCTTTGTCTCGATCTGTAACAGTTAGACAGGTTTTCGGCCTCTAGATGTTACAGATTGAGATCTTTTAGCGGCAGCCAACCTTCTGTCTCGATCTGTAACAGTTACGAGGCCAAACGGCCCCTTGTTGTTACAGATCGAGACAAACTCGGTAGGAACAACCACACCCGCGTCAGCCGCACCCCTCAGCACCCATACCACTGCCGTCTCCATTCCTCAGCCAAATCGGCCCGCTGCGGAATGCCCGCCAGTCTCAGCTTTTCAGCCAGCTTCCCCGGGTTCTTGAGCTCATCAAACGTAAACCTCAGTACCTTATGTCCGAGCATCGTCAGATGGGACTCCCGTTGACGTTCCGCCACGAATGGGTCGACCGACTCCCGATCCCCACCATCCTGCAGGGTATACTTTCCCTTTCCATCGAGCTCGCCAATCACGCACGCCCCGTCCTCGAGTCTCCAGAAATAGTCGACTCGAAATACCTGATTCGGATTGAGCGGATCACGAAACTCCACCTGCAACTCTGGCACCAGAAACCCGTATGCAATAAAGAACGCTCGGAACCGAGACTCGCCACCGTTTTCGGACAGCCCGTCCGCATACGACGCGATCACCTGCGCTCTGCGATACCCGTGCTTGCCTTCACAATCTATACGAAGCCGCTCACAAAAGTCATCGCGCGATACGCCCTTTGTCCGCAACGCAGAATCGGCAATCGCCAGGCCATACGAAAACAGCGCACGCAGCAAGCAATCCTCCACCGTGCGCCAAAACGACGTCACCCGCACGCCATCAACACGCTCGAGCGCGCCCGCCATCTGTGGACGCAACAACCTGCACCCGCTGCTCAACGTCACCGAACAACCCGTCTTAACAAGAAAACGCGGCCCAAGCAGATCATTCGGCACCTCCAGACCCCACAAAAGTGCCGCGTCATAACCCCAAAACGCCCAATCGGGATGAAATTCCGCAAGCCCTTTGATAGTCCTCAGCGCTCGCTCTGCCGGCGTCAATGCATCCCAATCATGCTGAAAACAGAACAGGTACGGCTCGGGCTCCGCGATATCGTCGGTTCCAACATGGCGTCGCAGCCACATGAGCTCGGTATTGTCATGCGTTGCAAGCAGCGCACCTTGCTTGGCCGTCTCCGTGAGCCGCGCGAGCATCCTATTCCGCGCCAACGTGTTGCGAGTCGCATGTTTGTGTTTGAGAACGGTATTAGACACTTTCATCACCACCACGTCAGACAAATGGACCATCGTCACCGTT
>USPT01000028.1 GCA_900556705.1 uncultured Collinsella sp. | reverse complement strand
GACGGATCGAACGGCATAATCGCAAACACCCAGATCACCCTGAGCACGACAGTGCCAAAAATCGTGAGCAGCATGGGCTGCAAGCTCACGCCGGCACCGCGAATGGAGCCCGACGCGTTCTCGATAATCGAGAAGATCGCGTAGAACGGCGCGATGAAATGAAGAATCGTCGTGGTGTACGCCGAAATCGAAGCATCGTCGACAAACAAACGCGACAGAGGACCCGAGAACACCAGGAGCACGGCAGACAGGCCACCAATGAGCATAAACGACAGCACGAGCGACGTGTGATATCCCTTGCGCATGCGCTCGTAATTGCGCGCGCCAAAGTTCTGCGCCGAGAACGTGGTGATCGATACGCCGAGCGCCTCGGTCACCATCCAGATAATGCCATCCAGGCGCCCAGATAGACCCCAAGCAGTTGTGACATCGGCGCCAAACGAATTAACCGACACCTGGATCAGCACGTTCGAGATCGAATAGGCAGCCGATTGAAAACCGAGTGGCAGACCACACGAGATCATACTCTTGCAAATATCGCGATCGATGCCGAGCTTAGACAGCGAAAGACGCCATGCACCCGGAGCGCGCATCATGCGCAACACGATCATCGTTGCATTGGAGCAAATGGTCAGCGCCACTGCGATGCCGCAGCCCAGCGCCTCCATATGAAGCACAGCAACGAAGATGACATCCAGCACCGCATTAACAAGGCAGCCGGAAGCGATAATCACAGCAGGCCCGCGCGTGTCGCCCACGGCACGCAGCAGTGCGGTTCCCATATTAAGCAGCAGCGCCGCAACCATCGCGGCAAAATAACAGCGAGCATAGGCAACGCCCTCGGCAAGTAGCTCGTGCGGCGTGTTCATAAGCACTAGCATGGGTTCAACGAACACTATGCCAAGAATCGAGAAAACGATACCGCCCACTAGCGCGAGCGTCATGGCCGTATGGACCGAACAACTCAGTCGCTCATCATCGTGCTGGCCAAAATACTGACCGGTAATGACCGCGCAGCCGGCGCCGACGCCAACGCAAAAGCCAATGCAGAGCTCGGTGAGCACCATCGTGGCTTGAATGCCACCCAGCGCGAGCTTGCCGCCAAACTGACCGACGATATACGTACCGATAAGCGTGTAGGCCTGCTGAAAAAACGAACTAAAAAAGATGGGAACGCACAGCGACAGTAATTGCTGCCAAATGACACCTTGCGTTACATCGATAGCCGTAGATTTCTTAGCCACACGCCCTCCCCACACGCATACGTCAAACAGTAAAACAGCAATTAAAAACCAAAGCCAAATCCAGCTTAGCACCGACTGGCGGCGACCGAAACACCCCGAATTAGAGCACAGTGCGGAATAACAGCCTAGTGATACAAACCCGGCTGGTAGTGATACTCATTGCTCACGTGCGGGCATAGCTGCCAAAAGGCGACGGCGCTCGCCGCGGCCACGTTGAGCGAATCGACCCCGTGCGCCATCGGAATACGCACCGCGTGGTCACAGCCGGCAATGGTCTTGGCGCCCAAGCCGGCACCCTCGGTGCCCATAAAAATCGCCAAGCGATCAATCTTCTGCAGCACAGGATCGTCCAGCGACACTGAATCGTCCGTCAACGCCATAGCGGCACACGAAAAGCCAGCATCGTGCAGCGCGCTCAGGCCATCATGCGGCCACACACGAGCCTCGCTGCCAATGCGCGTCCACGGCACCTGAAACACGGTGCCCATGCTCACGCGGGCCGAGCGACGGTACAGCGGGTCGCAGCACGTCGGGCTGACCAAAATACCATCAACGTTCAATGCGGCAGCAGAGCGGAAAATCGCGCCAACATTGGTGTGATCGACAATACCCTCAAGCACGCACACGCGCACCGGACGATCCCCCGCCGCCTCGACGACGCCGCCCAAGAACTCATCAACCGGAATCTGGCGCGGGCGACGGAACGCCGCCAGCGCGCCGCGCGTCACGTTAAAGCCCGTCAACTGCTCCATAAGCTCCATCGAGGCCACGAACACGGGAACCGGACCCGCACCTTCGCGAACCGCCAGGCGCTCGAACAGCGGCATCATCTGGTCAAGCCAGCGCTCGCCCAAAAGAAAGCTCACCGGCTCGTATCCGGCGCGAACCGCGCGCTCGATAACCTTGGCGCTCTCGGCGATAAAGATGCCCTTTTGCGGCTCCAACACGCAGCGCAGCTCGCGCTCGGTCAGGCGCACGTAGGCATCGAGCCGGTCGTCCTCGAGCGAATCGATTCGCAGAACCTCAACGGCATCAGTCATAGCAGCCAGCCCGCACCTTTCTTTACAGCACATCTATACCAAACGAGGCGACGCTAAGCGCCGCCCCATGCATTCAATCAACCCGATGATACCGTTCACACCAGACGATTTACGCCTCGATGCGACGATACGTCACGAACTCATAATCGATGCCCTCGTCACCCTCACCGGCGGCAATCGTCGCGACCCCGCTACGCTGCGCAATCTTCCACGCAGGATCGGCTTCCAAATCGGGAAAGTACGTATCCACAACATGGACGCAGTGGTCATGCGTGACCTCGGCCTCGACGCAATACGGCAAAAACTGCCGATAGACATCGCCGCCACCGATCACCCAGGCAACGGGCTCATCGGCAACCGCGGCGAGCGCCTCGTCGATGCTATGCACCACGTCGACGCCCTCGCGGGCAAAGCCCATATCGCGCGTAAGCACGATATTGCGGCGGTTCTTGAGAGGACGCCCGCCGGGAAAACTCAGCAGGGTCTTACGCCCCATAATAACCGGGCAACCTTTGGTGCACGCAACAAAATGGCGCATGTCGGCGCGATTGGACACTACCATGTCGCCCTCGCACCCAATGCCCCAGTCGTCACACACGGCGACAATGGCAGAAAGCTTACACGTCATGAGTGCCACCTACACCGCAATGGGGATGTTCTTGACCTGCGGACCGTGCTCGTAGCCCTCCACGATCAGGTCATCGGTCGTAAACGCATAGAAATCGTGCACGTCGGGGTTCAGCGTTACCTTGGGCGCCGCAAACTGCGGGCGCTCGATAAGCTCACGGACGATATCGACGTGGCGGTCGTAAATGTGGGCATCGGCAATCACATGCAGCAGCTCACCCGGAATCATATCGACCGACTGTGCGACCATCATCAGCAAGATGGCGTACTGGCACACATTCCAGTTGTTCGCGGCCAAAATGTCCTGGCTGCGCTGGTTGAGAATCATATTGAGCGTTGGCTTGTCGTCCTGCGGACGCTGCGTCACGTTATACGTCACGCTGTACGCGCACGGATACAGGTGCATCTCGGACAAGTCGCTGAACACATAGGTATTCGTCATAATGCGACGGCTATACGGCGTGTTCTTGAGGTCGTACAGCACGCGGTCCATCTGGTCGAAATCGCCCTCGGCATAATGGCTTTTCTGGCCAATTTGGTACCCGTAGGCCTTGCCGATGGAGCCGGTCTCGTCGGCCCACTCATCCCAGATATGACTGTTGAGATCATGCACGTTATTGGACTTCTTTTGATAGATCCACAGGATCTCGTCCATGGCGGACTTGAGCGCCGTGCGGCGCAGGGTAAGCGCAGGGAACTCTTCGCGCAGGTCGTAGCGCGCCGTGACGCCAAAGTTTTTAATGGTATAGGCAGGGGTGCCGTCCTCCCACACCGGGCGGACCTTTTGGCCCTCGGTCGTGGTGCCATGGTCCAAGATATCGCGGCACATGGTTACAAACTGTTGATCAGCTTTGCTCATTGACCCTCCTGTCAGTCGCCTACAAGCGAGATTCATTGTAGCCCAGGCGCACGCGGCCCCACAGCCCAAACATAAGCCCTCATTTTCTGACATATGACGGAAATTCCTTGCGCAAATCCGCACGTTCGATATTCTATTGTTGACATATGTCAGATTTGGAGAGTGCATGGCAGGAAGACGCGAAAAATTGCGCCGCGTCGGGATCATCCCCGAATATCGCGGTTTTACCCCCGATGGCCTGGCGAGCGGAGACGCTATCGATATGACAGTCGACGAGCTCGAGGTCTTGCGCCTATGCGACCTGGAAGGCTTCAATCAGGAGGGAGTCGCCCAGTGCATGGGCATTGCCCGCGCCACGGTGGCGGCAATCTGCAGCCGCGCGCATCGCAAGGTGGCAAACGCGCTGGTCAATGGACGGGCGATCGTCATCGAAGGCGGAAACATCGCGTACTCCCCCATCACCACGACAACGGCCGCATGGCCAGCAAAGGAGGCTGACACCATGAGGGTGGCAACGACGTACGACAACGGCAACATCTTTATGCACTTTGGCCGCAGCGAACAGTTCAAGATCTATGACATCCAGGATGACAAGGTGCTCAACGAGCAGGTCGTAGGCACCGGTGGCACCGGCCACGGCGCCTTGGCGGGCCTGCTTGCCAACGGTGGCGTTGACACGCTCATCTGCGGCGGCATCGGCGGTGGCGCTATCAACGCGCTTGCTCAAGCCGGCATCACGGTATACGCAGGCGCCCAGGGCAGCTGCGATGCGTGCGTCGAGGCCCTTATCGCCGGCACGCTCGCACAGAACGGCGAGGCCACGTGCGGCTGCCACGGCCATGACCACGAGCACGCACATGAGCATGGCGAGTCCTGTGGTTGTCACGGCCATCACGAGCACGAGGGCCACGAGGGCTGCGGCTGCCACTAGCGGCACGGCACCGCAAACTCGGGGCGCGACACAGAACGCAACCCAACAATCAAAGCCAACAACAAAGGCCACCCGGTAGCTTCCGAGTGGCCTTTGCCATATCAAGCTGGAATTACAGCACTATTTCTTATTACGCATCTGCGCTTCCATTTGACGCAGCAGGTCCATATCGGACTTGGGGCCGCCCGTTCCCAGGCCGCCCATGCCGCCCAGCCCCATGGCATCCAAACCGGGAATATTGGGCATGCGCATCTTTTTGCCCTTCTTACCCTTCTTGCCCTTCTTGCCGCCGGCCTGCGCCTGATTGGCCATCGTGCGCATGCGGCCCATCATCTTATTCATCTCGCCCCACTGCTTCATAAGGCTATTGACCTCAGTGGGAGTCACGCCAGCGCCCTTGGCGATACGCGCGCGACGCTGGCCGTTGATGATAGAGGGACGCAGGCGCTCCTCCTTGGTCATCGACATGATGATGGCCTCGTTCTTGTCGAAGATGCCCTCGTCCAAGTTGCCGCCCATCTGGTTGAGCGCACGCTGACCACCGGGGAGCATGCCCAGAATGCCCTTCATGCCGCCCATCTTCTTGACGGCCTTCATCTGGTCGAGCATGTCGTTCATGGTGAAGCCCTCGCGCAGCATGCGCTCGGCGGCCTCGAGCTGCTCGGCATCGGCCGCCTCCTGGGCCTTCTCGATGATGCCGACAACGTCGCCCATGCCCAAGATTCGCTTGGCCATGCGGTCGGGGTAGAACGGCTCCAGCGAATCGGGCTTCTCGCCCATGCTCACGAACTTGATGGGCTTGCCGGTCACCTGGCGCACGGAAAGCGCGCCGCCGCCACGGGCATCGCCGTCGAGCTTGGAGATGATCACGCCGTCAAAATCGGTGCGCTCGGCGAAGGTCGAGACGACGTTGACGATATCCTGGCCGGTCATGGCATCGACGACCATCAGCACCTGATCGGGCTTGACGGCCTTCTTGATGTCCACGGCCTCCTGCATCATCTGCTCATCGATCTGCAGACGACCGGCGGTATCGACGATGACCACGTCGCGCAGGTGGTCGACAGCCTCCTGGATGGCGCCCTTGGCGATATCGACCGGGTGCGCGCCGTCACCGCGGAAAACCGGAACGCCGATCTCTCCACCGAGTGTGGCCAACTGGTCGGCAGCGGCGGGACGGTAGACGTCGCACGCGGCGAGCAGCGGCGAGCGGCCCTGCTTCTTGAGCAGGTAGGCCAGCTTTACGGCAGCCGTAGTCTTACCGGAGCCCTGCAGGCCGACGAGCATGATGACATTGGGAATGCGGTTGCTAAAGACGAGCTTGCTCTCGGTGGAGCCGAGCATCTCGGTGAGCTCGTCGAGCACGATCTTGACGACGTTTTGCGCCGGCGACAGCGACTCCATGACCTCGGCGGTCATGCAGCGCTCCTTGGTCTTGGCGACGAACTCCTTAACGACCTTGAAGTTGACGTCGGCCTCGAGCAGCGCCATGCGAATGTCGCGCATGGCCGAGGTAATATCGGCCTCGGTCAGCTTACCCTTGCCGCGCAGGCGGTCAAATGTGTCGTTGAGGCGATCGCTCAGGGAATTAAACACTGGTTACTCCTTAGTTGGACTCGCCCACCAGGGCGCGGCAGAAATCTTTGGCATTGAACTCCTGCAGGTCATCGACCTGCTCGCCCACGCCCACGCGCAGGATTGGGAGCTTGAGCTTCTCGGCCACGGCCATGGCGATGCCACCCTTAGCCGTGCCGTCCAGCTTTGTCATGATAATACCGTCCAGACCCAACGCCTCGTTAAACTCGAGCGCCTGGTTCAGACCGTTTTGGCCCGTCGCGGCATCTATCACGAGGACAACCGAGACGGGCATGGGGCCGGCGGCCATATTGGCGGCGCGCTTACGCGTCACGTTGACCACCTTGGCAAGCTCGCGCATGAGCTCGGGGCTCGTGTGCAGACGGCCGGCGGTGTCGATAAGCACCAGGTCGCTGCCGCGCTTGTCGGCCTCGTCGAGCACGTCGTAGCAAACGCTCGCCGGGTCGGAGCCGCGGTCGCGCTTGATGACGGGGACACCAGCGCGCTGGCCCCACACATCGAGCTGCTCGATGGCGGCGGCGCGGAAGGTATCGGCTGAACCGATCACGACGTTCTTGCCGCGGGCAGCCATGGCGCTCGCGATCTTGCCGACCGTCGTGGTCTTGCCGGCACCGTTAATACCCACAAACAGCACGCAGCTCGGCGTGTCGGAGAACGGATCGCGCTCGGCGGGCACAAAATGTTGCTCGAGCTGCTCGGCCAGGGCGCGACGGAGCTGCTGGGCGGTCTTAAGGTTCTTCTTGGCCGCGGCGTCGCGCAGGTCATCGGACACCTTGATAGCGACCTCGGCACCCATGTCACCCATGACGAGAGTGTCCTCAAGGTCCTCCCAAAAATCCTCGTCGACCTCGCCGCCAAAATAAAAGACCTCGTTGAGGGCCTCGCGGCTGCGTTCAAGTCCGCGCGAGAGAGCATCGAAGAATCCCATTATGCATTCACGACCTTTCCGGTTTCGCGATCGAGTTTTTGCGAGACGACGCGGCTGACGCCGTCGGCTTGCATCGAGACGCCGTAGAGGACGTCAGCGTCCTCCATAGTACGGCGCTGATGCGAGATAACCAAGAGCTGCGTATCGGAACGCAAAACATCGAGCGCGCCGATGAGCTTGGACAGGTTGGCGTCATCGAGTGCCGCCTCGACCTCGTCCAGCACATAGAACGGCACCGTACGCGTGCGATACACGGCAAAGAGCAGGGCGAGCGCCGTCAGGCTCTTCTCGCCGCCCGACATGAGCATCATCTTGCTGATGCGCTTGCCACGCGGCTGCGCCACGACCTCGATGCCTGTCTCGGCCGGATGCTCGGGATCGGTCATCTCCAGATGTGCCTGGCCACCCGGGAACAGCATGGCGAAGATCTCGCGGAAGTTCGCATCGACCTTCTCAAAGGTCACCAGGAAGGCTTTACGCATCTTGCGGTCGATGGCCACCGTGATCTTGGTGAGCGCCTTGCGTGCGCTCTCAAGATCGGCCAGCTGCTCCTCGATGTAATCGGCGCGGCGCTTGAGCTGCTCGTACTCCTCCATGGCAACCTGGTTCACAGGGCCCAGGTTGTTGATCTGGCGCACGAGCTGGTTAAGCTCGCGCTCGGCGGCATCGCGGTCGGTAGGCGCAGGAAGCATGAGCGCTTCCTCGAGCACCGTGGTGCCATCGGCGGTAATGGCCTTGATGGCCGCCTCTACCTGCACCTCGAGCTTGCCGCGAGAGACCTTGAACTCATTTTGCGTCGCCGTGGCGGCATCGACCCGCTCCTTGGCACGAGCAACCTCGGCCTTGGCGTCTTCGATGGTCTTCTTAAGCGAGGCCGAGTCCGCCTCCTCGAGCGAAGCCTGGTCACGCAGACGCGCGGCCCAATCCGACGCGCGCTCCAGAAGGGCCGAATAGCGCTCGTGCATAGGGTCGACGCGCAGACGCAGCAACTCGAGCGAGCGCGAAGCCTGGCGTGTTCCGCGGATACGGCGGTCGATGCCCTCCAGGCGATGCTCCAGGTCGGGCACGCGGCCCTTCAGCGAACGCAGACGCTCGCTCGTCTGAGCCAGGCGGACCTTGGCATCGGCGAGCTTGCCGGCTGCCTCGGAATCGTCACGACGCACGCGATCGAGCTCGTCGTTGGCTTCGGCAATCTGGAGACCCAGGTCGCTTGCCTGCGCGCGGGCCTCGTCACGCGAACGGGTGAGCTCGTCAACGCGCGGGCGCGCAGCGCGAACGGCCTCGGCGGCCTGCTCGCGACGCTTGGAAATGCGCACGCGCTCGACCTCGGCGTTGTTGGCGCTTTGCTCCAGGCGGCCGATCTCGGAGAGCAGCGAGCGGCGCTCGCCCTCAAGACGGGCGATCTCGCCGGCGGCATCGCCCTCAGCGGCACGCGCCTCCTCGACGGCCGCATTGGCCTCGACGACCTGATCCGACACATGCTCAAACACGACAGCCAAATCGGGCTCCAGGCCCTCCAGCTCGCGAATGCGACGCTTGCGCTCCAGAGCACCCGAAGCCTCGCCGGCATCGAGTCCCACGCGCACCAGGCCGCCACAGCTCACGCGGGCGCCATCGGGCGTCACATAGGTCACACCGTCAACGACTGGTGCCGCCAGCGCGGCAGCCAAGTCATCGACCACGTAATAGCCGCCGAGCAGGGCCTCGACAACCGGGCCATACCCGGAACGCACGGACAGACGGTCGACCAGACGCGAACCGGCAGCACCCTTAGCAGCAGCACCGCCGCTCACGCCGCGCGCCACCAGCAGCGCCTCGCCCGAGGCCTTCTTTTGGTCCAGAGCCGCACGACCGGCACGCTCAAGCGTGGCGGCGTCATCAAATAGCAAGGCATCGATATCGCCGGCAAGCAGCTGCTCGACCAAGCCCTCGAGCTCACGAGGAGCCTCGAGCACGTCGCCTAGACGACCCGAGACATCATCGCCCATCGCGCCCATCAGACGGCTCACCAGCGGCGAGCTGTCGGCCATGCGGGCATCGAGCTTCTTTTGGCTGGCAAGCTCCGAGCGCACCTCGGAAAGTTTGTTGCGCGCCTCACTCTCACGATTACGCAAGTCCTTCAACGCCGCACGGGCGACCTCGGTGGCCTCGCGAGCATCAATCTGGGCCTGGCGGGCCTGATCGAGCGCACCGTCAAGTTCCTCAGCGCGGTCGCGACGGCTCTCGAGCGAGGCCGTGACCTCCTCGAGCTGCTCGTCGATCTGCTCCAGGCGCGAGGCGTACATGTTGTCCTCGACCTCGGCGTTGCTCAGCGAGTCCTTCACCTTGGCGAGCTCGAGCGCGGCGTTATCGGCCACACGCTGCACATCGCGCTGCTCGCGCGTGAGCTGCGAAATCTGATTGTCGAGCGCCACACGACGCTCGTGGAGCTGGGCGGCGGCAGGACCGGCGGCGTCAACGTCGTCCTGCGCCTGCATGTGCGCACCGGTCACTTCCTCAAGCTGGGCACGCGCATCCTCGAGCTCCTCGACCACGCGACGTCGCTGATGCTCGGAGCTCGAAATCTGCCCGCGCATGTCAGACAGGCGCGACACCATGTTGTGGCCCTTTTCCTCGAGCAGGCGCATGTCGGAGTTAATGCGGCCGACCACATCTTGCATATGACGGCGCTGCTCGCCCAGGTCGCCCACAAACAGGCCCTTTTCCTCGAGCATGACCTGAAGCTTCTCGAGCTCGCGCTCCTTTTCGCCCAAGCGGTACTGCGCAAGCTCCAGCTCGGCGGCGCCTTCCTTGGAACGGCTCTCCAGGTCGTTCCACTGCGACTGCAGCGAACGCAGCTCGTCGACGGCTAGCATCTGCGTAAGCTCGTTCGCTCGCGAGGACAGCTCTTTGTACTTGCGCGCGCGATCGACCTGGCGCTCCAACGGTCGCAGCTGACGGGCGATTTCCTTATTGATGTCGCGGGCACGCGTCAGATGCTCGTCCATCGACTTAATCTTTTTGAGTGCACGCTCCTTGCGGCGCTTGTGCTTGGAGATGCCGGCGGCCTCCTCGATGAGAGCGCGGCGCTCCTCGGGGCGGCTCTGCAAAATGGCGTCGAGCTTGCCCTGGCTGATGATGGAATGCGTATCCTTGCCCAGGCCCGAATCGTGCAGGATGTCCTGAATGTCCATCAGGCGGCACGGACTCGAGTTGATGAGGTACTCGCTTTCGCCCGAGCGATACATGCGACGGGTGATGGCGACCTCGTCAAAATCGACGGGCAGCATATGGTCCGAGTTATCGAGCACCAGCGTGACCTCGGCGACACCCACCGGCTTGCGCGCTGACGAGCCCGAGAAGATGACATCCTCCATGGCCTGGCCGCGCAGCTGCTTGGCGCTCTGCTCGCCCAGGACCCACAGAATCGAGTCGGAGATGTTCGATTTTCCCGAGCCGTTGGGACCGACGATGACGGTCAGGCCCGGCTCAAACGTCATATGGGCGCGGTCGGCAAACGACTTGAACCCTTTGAGCGTGAGGGACTTGAGATACACGGTTCCTCGCTTA
>USPT01000027.1 GCA_900556705.1 uncultured Collinsella sp. | reverse complement strand
ACGGAGGAAAGACTCGCGAGAACCTGTTTGACGGCAGCTCCCGATGTCGCAATGCGACGCTTGTAAAGCTCATGTCGCTTGCCCCATTGCCCGACGGCGTGGGCTCTCCTGCCGAAGGCAACGGGTCGGGCATTCCAATGATGCTCGATGCCATGCGTGCGCAAGGTCTGGCCGAGCCGTTGTTTTGCCCGGGTTTCGACCGGTTTAAGGTTGTCCTTTACCGAGCGAAGGTTGAGCAGGTCGATCATGGCGGGGACCTGATCATGGCGGCCCTCAAGCGCTATGACGAGTTGGGAACGCGCGAACTGGCAGAATGCACGGGACTCACCGTCTCCCAGGTTAGGGCACGCGTCAATGCGCTCATCTCACAGGGCGAGCTTGAACCTACGGCGTCGGCGACAAGCCGCAACCGCAAGTATCGACTGTCAGAGCGCGTGGAATAAATGCGTTAGTGGACGAGGCGACCCAATAATCGACCCTCAATTGGCGCCCACTAAGGTAAAGCGGTTGTTGCTCAGTCGACGGTGATGCTGAAGACTCGGCTTACGCCGGCATGGCCCCAAACCCGTCCATCAAGAACAGCCTAAGAACCAGCTTGATGACATATCCCGGTTTGACTTCTGCCGCGTCAAAGACGTGGCGCTCGGCGAGCTCGCTGCAGTATGCATAGATGTCGCGGATAAGGTCCGCGCCCGAGAGCGTAAACATGTAGCCTGCGTCCGAAAGCGAATTGGGCGCGGCGGGCAACTTGGCCATGTGGCAGAACGTTTGCAGGTCGGGCGCCATAACATTCTGGTAGTCGAGGTGGCCGCCGGCATCCTGTTCGGCAAGCTCCAATTGGCGCACGAAATCCAGCGCCGCTGCCAGCACAAAGCTCGGCGTAGGCGCGTTGACGTCCTGAGTGGTCGCCACGAGCCTGCCCGCCGCCTGCGTGACAAGCCAAGCGACCTCGCGCTGGCAACGCACGGCCTTGCGCGTAACCGGCTTGATGGACGAAGAAGAAACGCTCCCCTTAGGCGGATTCGAAGCAGCCATAAGACCCTCCCATGAACAATCCGGCCCAACAGGCCCGGACGAAACACGTGCTACATCAGTATACAGGGGAGTGGGGTGGAAAAATGGAGTCGACAGCGTGACTGCCGGCTCCGGATTGCTTGCCTTAGAGGCCGTACACTTCGACCATAGCTTCGCCAATGCGATGGGGCACGCCGGTGACGAGCGCGTTGCCCATGCAGAAAGCTCGATGGCCGTCGGTCATACCAGTATCCGTCCAGCCCTTGGGGAATCCTTGGAGCTGATCGAGCTCGTCGGGAACGAGGCGGCGGAAACGGCCGTCGGGGCACTCGATAACATGCTTAAATCGGCTGGCGCCCGTGCCGCCTTCGCCCGTGAGGATGGTGCGGCTCGGTTTGTCGGTGGCATCCGGGAAACTCATGGCACCCTCGGAATACGTGTACGCAAAGCCCGTCTTTTTGTTGGTGCGTTCTTCGCGCTTGCTGCCCTTGAGGTAGCGCCAGTCGGGAAGCTTCTCGTCGGAGATGTAGAACTGCTCCGGAACATACTCCTCATTAACAAGTACATCGCCAAGCACACGGCGCTCGCCGTGATAATCCTCAACGAAGTCGCAGGTCAAAACATGGCAGCCCTGCATGACACCGGCATTCTTGAACTGAGATGTCTTTTGACCAACGCCAAAACGAGTCGAGTTCTCGTAAGGATCAGGCAGGACATCGAGCTCGGCCATTTCGTCAGGGTAGATGGCGGGGAAGGCCTTCGCCATGACACCGTTGTGCATGCGGTCAACGAGATCGACCTTGCCGGCGTTCTTCTCGCAGAAGATATAAACGCGCTTGCGGCGCTGGGGAAAACCATATTCCGCGGAGTTGACCACGCGCCATTCGACCGTGTAATCGAGGTCGGCAAGGCAGCTTAGGATGATGGCGAAGTCGCGACCGCGCTGAGACGCGGGCGACTTGAGCAGACGATCGACATTCTCAAAGAGACCGAAGCGCGGCTTCTTCATCTCGAGGAAGTGGTAGATGTCCCACCAAAGGACACCCTTCTTGCCCTCGATGCCATGTGCCTGGTTAAGCGGGCGAGCGACGGAGTAATCTTGGCAAGGGAAGCCGCCGACGACCATCTGGACGTCGGGGATTTCAACCTCTCCGGCTTCAGCCTGTTCCAGGACTTTATTGATATCTTCGTTGACTACGGAATCCTCGCCAAAGCGGTCCATATAGCAGCGTGCCGCGAACTGACGAGCCTTGGTTCCGGGTGGTTCCCACTGATTGGCCCAAATGGTGCGAAAGGGTCCGGCGGGCTTCATGTAGAAATCTGGATAACGAGGGTCAGCGTAGCCTTCGAGGCCCAAACGAAATCCGCCGACGCCAGCAAAAAGCTCGGCGATTTTGACCTCTGACATACTCACTCCCCCAAATCGCTGCAAATGCAAAGATCAAGGGTACAGAAATCGGGTTGCAAATGGAAGATCCCTTAGGGGGTCTTCACGGTATAACCCGAATTTACAGTAGCATACGTGTTAGATCATGTCTTATTTCGAGAGGATTTGCCATGTCCAAGAAGCACCTCGATTTCAAGCGCATGCTTGACGATACTGATTTTTCTGACCCCTCAAGCATTGAGCGGTATGCTGCCAATCTCGACGGGATGACGTTTCGCGATATTCTCGAGCTTGGCATTGCGCCGGAGGGGGAGAGTGCGCCCAAGGACTTTGGGTCTAAGAAGTACAAGGGCGGTATGGGAACCCTGATCGAGGAGCGTTACTTTGGCTACAAAGCCAACAGCGACGATCGGCCGGACTTTCCCGAGGCGGGTGTGGAACTCAAGGCAACATGCTTCGACGTGCTCAAGGATGGTCGCAAGTCTGCCGGCGAGCGTCTTGTCTTGACGATGATTCCCTACGACCGTCCCGTTTCGCTCGACTACGACAGCTCGCATCTCAAGACCAAGCTCAGCAATATCCTGCTGATCTACTACGGCCGTGACCGCTCCATCGACAAATACGACCAGCGCATTGAGCGTGCAGTCATGGTTCGTCTGCCCGAAGAGGATATGAAGATCATTCGCGCCGACTACGAGAAGATCATTTCGTACATTCAGGATGGTCGCGCGGACGAGCTGTCGGAGGGCATGACCACCTACTTGGGCGCCTGCACAAAGGGCGCAACCGAAGCGACGATGTGGGTTGACCAGTATTACGAGTACTTCAACACCGATACGGGCGAGATCGAGCACCGTCGCGCGAAGCGTCGTGCCTTCTCACTCAAGCGCTCGTACATGGACTATGTGCTTCATACCTATGTTCTCGGTGCTCCGCGCATTGGCGAGAGTATCGTCCAGGCCGGCGACAAGTCCATTGATTTCGAAAGCTACGTTACTGCGCTTATCGAGCGCCACTATGGTGAAACCGATCGCCAGATTGCAGAGCAGTACGGCCTGGAATACACGGGAAACAAGGCGCAATGGACGACACTCGTTTATCGAATGCTCGGAATTAAAAGCAATGCTGCCGAGGAGTTCGTTAAGGCTGGGATTAACGTCCGCGTTTGTCGCGTTAATAAGAGGGGACACATCGAGCAGGCAATGTCTTTCCCTCCGTTTGAGTTTAAGCAGCTAATCAATGAGGATTGGGAAACGTCATCCTTCCGTGCGCGCCTTGAGACCAACCGTTTCTTCTTTGTCGTGTTCCGTGAGGACCACGAGGGGGAGTGGCGTCTTGACCGCTGCCTATTCTGGGCAATGCCGGCAAACGAAATCGAGGGCCCCGCAAAGGCCTGCTGGGATGAGACTCGCAAGGTAATTCGTGAGGGCGTTAAGCTCAGTCCGTATCGGGACGCGAGTGGAAAGCTCAAGGTGACCAACAATCTGCCCGGTATGGCGGACAACCCGATTGTCCACGTTCGCCCGCATACCTCAAAAGCTGCGTACAGATTCGCCGACGGGACCGAAATCGGCGACATTGCGAGGAACGCCTACGAGTTGCCCGATGGACGTTGGATGACCAGGCAATCGTTCTGGTTTAACAAAGGCTATCTAGAGCACATCCTGGGGTTGTAGCCTTCGAGTCGGCAATTCAACTACCTGTGCATACTCGATTTTCGAGGATATCTGGACTCGATTTTCGAGCCTTGCCCTACAGGTAGATTCCCTCGAACAGGGTCTTGTGGAACTCGGCGTGATGGTCGCGTGCCCAGGTAAAGAGTGCCTGGTCAAAATTGGTGCGCGCGGCTGGGATGCCAAAGACGCCGACAACTTCGACGCGCACAAACTCCAGTGCCGGCAGCTTGTTGATGGCAGTGAGGGCAAACGGGGACGAGGGCTCCTCGAACAGATAGCGGCTGCCTTGCAGCGCGTCGCAACTGGTGCACGTGTTGCCGAGCGACGGGGCTTTGGAGGCTCGCGCGCCTACGGGCTTGTAGCCGCAGCGCTTATGAAGGTAGTCGCGGATCTCGCCCGGCACGCAGCCAAGAGCGGGCACGATGGCGAGTGCGTTGGCGTTGGCCGTGTTGATGGCAATGTGCCCGGCTTCGTTGGACGCGTGCGCGATGGCGATGCTCTCGTCGTTGTCGGCTCGATAGGGAATGCCGAAGGCCGCGACCGAGGTCTCTTTGTGACACTTCCAGCACTCGCGCTTGCCCAGTACTAGATATATATACGGCGCTGAGGGGTCGGATCGGTCAACACCGGGCAGCCACTCGGCAAAGGGCTCGGGGTTAACGCCGCTGGGTACATACCAGATCTTCTTGGTCCGGTCCCATTTGGCGCCCAGCGCCTTGGCTTCTTCTTTGTGCGAAAAGGGGACATCGAGCTCGGTGCGCATGGCGGCTCCTTGGTACTGCAGGTGCAAGTGGCTCAAGGATACCGCAGGGCGCAGACATCGCGGCGTTTTGCCGAGAAGCTGCGGTGCGGACTGATTGGTTATGCCGATGGATAGATCGACAAGTAGATGGTCGGCATTTGGCCAGTTGGGCGGTTGGAGCTGCCAGCGGATTTGGCGACATAAAACAAAACAGCCCAGAGGGCATAGCCTCTGAGCTGCGAACATTTGGTGGGCGTTAGAAGATTTGAACTTCTGACCTCTTCCGTGTCAGGGAAGCGCTCTCCCCCTGAGCTAAACGCCCGATCAAGGGTGCGCAAGCGCGCAAGGGATAATATAACGGAGCCTGAACTCGGTGGCAAGAACATTTTTAAAAATCGCTTACATTGTGGAATTCGGGGGCTTTGTCGCATCCATTTCAAAAGAGCCTGCTGCCGCGATTTGGCTGTCGCATAATGCAAGGCCATTGCGGTATCGAGCTATGGAAAGACGCCTGCGGAATTGTCCTACCGATAAGCGGACAAGCCTCCAGCTGGTGACTTCGCCGTGGTAAGGTAAGCCGAATTGTTTCCAGGCTGTTTCGGGGGAGTGGAATGAGCAAAGAGTGTGTCGAGCAGGTCGAAGGCGCAGGGGCTTCGGTGCCGATGACCGATATATCGAACATTGATGTGCCCGAGGGCATCGACGAGCTCAGCCGTAGCACCCGCCGCGCCTGGCGCGAGCGCCTTAACGATGCGTCGTCGCGCAAGATGATCACGGGCGTCTTGGCTACGCTGGTGGGCGGTTCGTTTTGGGGCTTCTCGGGCACCAGCGCGAGCTTTCTGTTCGATACCTACCACGTCGACACCTTGTGGCTTATGAGCGTGCGTCAGATTCTCGCCGGTCTACTCTTTATGGCCGTGGTTGTTACGCGCGACCGCGAGCGCCTGATTAAGCTCTGGACCACACCCGCCGATCGCAAGCAGCTGCTGCTCTTTACCGCCTTTGGCCTGCTGTTCAACCAGTTTTGCTATCTTTCGGCCGTGCGCCTGACGAACGCCGGAACCGCGACGGTGCTCCAGTGCCTGCAGCTCGTTATCATCATGGGCTACACCTGCGTGATCGATCGCCGCATGCCGCGTACTCGCGAAGTCATCGGCATTGGCCTGGCTCTGGGTGGAACCTTTTTAATCGCCACCGGCGGTGACCCCACCAGCCTGAATATTTCGCCGCTTGGCCTGGCAGCAGGTCTTATGTGTGCGGTCAGCGCCGCGTGTATGGCGGTGATTCCCGCCAAGATCCTGCCCGAATACGGCAGCCCCATCGTCACGGGTTCGGCAATGCTCACGGCGGGCGTGGTCTCGTGCGTCTTCGTGCAGCCCTGGGCGCATATGCCGGCGCTCGACGCTGCCGGCGTCGAGGCGCTCGCGGTGTTCGTGGTTATCGGCTCGTTTTTTGCTTACATGCTCTATATGCAGGGCGTTAAGGACATCGGCTCGGTACGTGCGAGCCTCATCGGAACTGTGGAGCCGGTTTCGGCGACCATCACCAGCGCCGTTATGCTGGGTACGGTGTTTTTGCCGACCGACCTTATCGGCTTTGTCATGATCATCGTGATGATGTTCCTCACGGTGTAGCTAGCGCCGCCGCCAAGACAGAAAAGGTGTTGTGCCGCATTTTCGCCAATTGACGTCCGTGTCTGGAGTTTAGCTGTCGATGCTCAAAATGCCATAAACTAGTAACGTTATGGACTTTTTCATTGCGACTCAATTGCGAGGATTTCTTTATGGCTGGTAATCACTTTAAGGGCAGCGATAGCGGCCGTCCTGCAGTTCCGCCGCGTCCGAACGGGGCTGGTAAGGCCGGCACGCCGGGCGGCGCTGGACAGGGCGGTTCCGGTAAGCGCGTGTCCCCGGGCGAGACGGCGATGTTTACCGCTCTGTACGAGCAGTCTCAAAAGGCAAAAAAGACCGGCCGTGCAAAAGGGAATGTCTTTGCGGGCGGTGCAACCTCCGCGTCGCAGCCGAGCGGGGCTCCTTCGGTACCTGCGAACAACGCAGGTGCTGCCAACGCCGCGAATGGCGCCGGCAACGTTAATGCCGGCAAGGCCGACAACAATACTCCCTCTGCTGATGGCGCGGGGCTTACGGGTAACCTCGGCACGATTTACACCGGCGCCTCCGAGACAGGCACGTTCGCCCGCCTGGATGATAGCGGTACCGAGTTTGCGGGCTCGGGTTCCAAGGAAGATTATTACGATTTTGGCTTGAACTACGGTAGCGACGCTTCGTCGAGTTCGACCTCTGACGGTCTGGTCCGTCATCGCCATCGCAAGGGCGAGCGCAAAAAGCGTCACACCGGCGCCATTATTGCCGCTGTAGTCGCGGTGCTTCTCGTTGCGCTTGGCGCAAGCGGCTTTATGCTGCTTAACTCGGCAAAGACCGTAAAGAGCGAAGCGAAGGAGGCTGTCGAGATCGTCGGTGGCCTTAAGGACAAGGTCACGTCGGGCGATTTTTCGACGCTGCCTGACGACGCGA
This sequence comes from uncultured Collinsella sp., assembly GCA_900556705.1. Classification (GTDB taxonomy): domain Bacteria; phylum Actinomycetota; class Coriobacteriia; order Coriobacteriales; family Coriobacteriaceae; genus Collinsella. Next base: position 3,575 of record USPT01000027.1, on the reverse strand, counting down.
AGAAGATCGATGAGCTCTGCGACAACATGAAGGCGGAGACTTCGAGCCCGCTGTGGACGGCGGCTTCGTTTATCCCGGTGTATGGCAGTGACATCAACGCAGCCCGCACCATGATTGATGCCCTGTCCGATGTCTCGAGCAACGCGCTGGTTCCCATGGCCGACAACCTTTCGCAGGCCACGCCCGGCAAGCTGTTCCAGGACGGTATGATTAACGTGTCCGCGCTGCAGGCGGTCGCCGATTCGCTTTCCAGCAGCTCGAAGGTGTTCAAGAGCGCCAACGAGAAGGTCCAGGGCATTGGCGATACTCATATTTCCCAGGTGACCGAGCTGGTCGATAAGGCCAAGGACGGCTTTGCCACCCTCAACGGCGCGGTTGACGCGGCGGAGAAGGTCGCCCCCGTCCTTCCCCAGATGCTCGGCGCCAACGGCCAGACGCGCAACTACCTTATGTACGCCATGAACAACGTCGAGATTCGTGCCTGCGGCGGCTTTGGCGGTTCGCAGGGCCTGATTTCGGTCACCGACGGCCAGATGTCGATTGGCGAGTTTGTTCCATGTATTGCGCTTGGCAAAGACGAGGCGGTTGAGAGCGTCGACGAAGAGGACGAGGCACTGTTTGGTGACCACAGTAACCTGTACAACTCTGGTAACGCGTATTCGCCCGATTGGCCCCGCAACTCGCAGCGTGTCGCTGCGCTGTGGAAGTCCCAGTATGGGCAGGACGTTGACGGCGTCGTGGGTATCGACCCGGTGTTCCTGCAGTATCTGCTGGGCCTCGTCGGTAATGTCTCGCTGCCCGACGGAACGGTTGTCGACGGCACCAACGCCGCAAAGGTCCTCATGCACGATGTTTACTGGAACTATCCGGTCGAGGAGTCGGACGGCATCTTTGCATCCGTCGCCAGCGCTGCCTTCGACAAGATTCTCGGTGGCATCGGTGACGTCGACGTTACAAAGCTTGTCGGTGCATTCGAGCGCGGTGCCGAAGAGGGTCGTCTGATTGCTTGGATGAGAAACGATGATGAGCAGAAAGCCATCAAAGAGACGGGCATTGACGCTTCGCTGCCCGATCCGGATCATCCGAGTGCCGATCCCGTTGCCGGTGTTTACTTTAACAACCTGAGCTTCTCCAAGCTGGACTGGTACCTGAACGCCGACACGCAGATTGGCCAGGGCGTGAAGAACGGCGACGGCACATGCTCCTATCGCATCACCGTTACCCTGACGAACATCATGACGCAGGAGGAAGCTGGCAAGCTGCCCGATTACGTTGCGGCGAGCGCGCCCGATGCCGCGCGTGACGACGAGCGTCTGAATGTCTCGTTGTTTGCCCCGACGGGCGGCAACATTACTGATCTGACCGTCGAGGGCACCCAGTTTGGTCTTGGCGCCGCTACGTGGCATGGAATCCCCTTCTATTCGGGCATCGTTGACCTGCATGCTGGCGAGACGACGACGATTACGTATACGCTGACCACGTCGGCCGAGGCGGGGGACAAGCCGCTTACGCTGCGTCAGACTCCTACATGCCAGGCGGCTCGCGACAGCGCGTCGGCGTAGGATTTTTCTGGTAGCGCAGATAATCGAGTACCATTTTGGGGCGGACAGGCAATCTGTTCGCCCCCATTTTGTAAGGAGAGCGCATGAAGTACTTTGGCACCGACGGCTTTCGCGGTGAGGCCAACGTTGGGCTGACGGTAGAGCATGCTTATAAGATTGGCCGTTTTGTGGGCTGGTATTACGGTGTCAACCGCGAGCGCAAGGCGCGCGTCATCGTGGGCAAGGACACGCGTCGCTCGAGCTATATGTTCGAGGCGGCGCTGGTGAGCGGCCTGGTCGCGAGCGGTGCGGACGCCTATATACTGCACGTGATCCCGACGCCGGGCGTGGCACATCAGACCGTGGAGGGCTGCTTCGATTGCGGCATCATGATCAGTGCGAGCCACAACCCGTTTTGCGATAACGGCATTAAGCTCGTCAACAGCGACGGCTTTAAGATGGACGAGGACGTGCTGGAGCTCATCGAGGACTATATCGATGGCAAGAGCGAGGTGCCGCTGGCCACGGGCAACCACATCGGTGCCACGGTGGACTACATGCAGGGTCGCAACCGCTACATTGCTTCGCTCATTGCAAGTGCGAACTTTTCGCTGCAGGGCGTCAAGATCGGTATCGACTGCGCCAACGGCTCGGCTTCCTCGGTGGCCAAGCCGGTGTTTGACGCGCTCGGTGCCGACGTGCGCGTGATCAATGCCGCGCCCGATGGCTTTAACATCAACGTCGACTGCGGCTCCACGCATATGGAGCGCCTGCAGCGCCACGTGGTGGAGCAGGGCCTGGACGTGGGCTTTGCCTACGACGGCGATGCCGACCGCTGCCTGGCCGTGGACGAGCGCGGTCGCGTGGTCGACGGCGACCAGATCCTGTACGTGTGCGGCGTGTACCTGAACAAGCACGGGCGCCTCTCGGGCGGTACCGTGGTGCCGACGATCGCCAGCAACTTTGGCCTGGTCAAGTCGCTGGAGCTTGCCGGTCTGAGTGCCGTGACCAGCGGCGTGGGCGACCGTCATGTGTATGCCAAGATGCGCGAGGGCGGCTACAGCCTGGGCGGCGAGCAGACGGGCCACACGATCTTTGGCGATATCGAGCGCACGGGCGACGGCATTATGACCTCGCTGCGCGTGATGGAAGTGATTCGCGCTGAGCGCGAGACACTCTCGCAGCTCACGGCTCCGTGCAAGCTGCTGCCGCAGGCTCAGGTCGCCGTGCGCGTGGCGGATAAGGACGCCGCGCTGGGCAACATGGGCGTCCAGGCCGCCATTGCCGAGGCCGAGGCGTCGCTGGCGGGCGAGGGCCGCGTACTGGTGCGCAAGAGCGGAACCGAGTCGGTGATTCGCGTTTTGGCTGAGGCTCCGGACCAATCGGCCGCCGACGCCGCTATGAAGCGCATCGCCAACGCGCTGGAAGCTTTATAGTTACGCGGTTTTACCAAACCGCGTAACTGCTCGACGCTGCAAACGGCCCCAAGCGGCAATTTGACGTTCAATTTCAAGGGCGCGACCAGAAGGTCAGCGCCCTTTCATTTCACGTCACCTTGCTCGCTTGCCCGGCACTTGGGGACGTTCCTATTGTGCTGGCATAAAAGGAATGTCCCCAAGTGCCGGGGCTCTGGCTTAGATGAAAAAAAGGGGCGCCGCGGGTTAGATCCTGCGGCGCCCCTTTGCGTTGGCGTGTTGCCTAAGCTTTACAACTCGTAGAGCGTGGTGAACTTGTCCTGCAGGTAGCTGCAGTAGTAGCGGGCATCGAATGCCATGCCGCACGCGCCCTTGATGAGCTCCGGCGCGTCCTTGGCGCGGCCCCACTGCCAAATGTGCTCGCCGAGCCAGGCGCGGACGGGCGCCAGATCGCCGCTCGCGCAGGCGCCGGTAAGGTCGACACCGTCGCGGCACATGGCCGGCACAAACATGGCGTCGTAGGCGCTGCCCAGCGCATAGGTGGGGAAGTAGCCAAACGAGCCACCGCTCCAGTGCGTATCCTGCAGGCAGCCGTGCGTGTCGTCGGGAACGGGAATGC
>USPT01000026.1 GCA_900556705.1 uncultured Collinsella sp. | reverse complement strand
TCCACGGCCAGGTCATAAGGCCCACGCCAATAAGGATGATGACGATGGTGATGAGCCGGTCGGCCCAGCGCGGCAGTCGCTTGCGGCGGCGCTTGGGCTTGGGCTGAGGCTTGGGCTGAGGGCTCGAGCCACCGTTGGCCGCAGCGTTATTGCTCTTCATATGTTTGGCGCCCTGCACCATCGCCGGTCACTCCTCTTCAACTCAAGTTGTCTAAACAAATAATAGCCGATTAGCGAGCCCCGCGCCGGATAACGCAGCCAGATTGCACCGTCCGGGCCACGTAACCCCACTCAACCAATCAAGCCATATGTTGCTTTCATCGTCTCGAGCAACTGCACCATCGTTGCGCCCGCAACCCCAATCTGTTTCAGATTGACGTCGCCCACCTCGCAATCTTTAACAAACGCAAGCATATCGTCCTTCAGTTCTCCGCGCAGGTCGACGCCTTCCGACTCGCCAAGCAGCTGAGCAAGCCTCAGCGCATCGCGTTTATGCTTTTTTGCCTTCCTCGAATCAACGTTCTCCCCCGCTTCCCTTCTAGCTTTTAGGTCGAGATACGCCTTCGCTTTGAACGGGACAATGTATTCCGTGCCCAGGACCGAAACGCCGCCTACGGTCCGAATTCCCTGAAGGAACAAGCTGTAGTAAGCATCGTCCAACAAAATTGCCGAAAGACTGCTTATGTTTTCATCAACGTGAATTGGCGCCACATCAATCCCCTCACGACCCTTTAGAAAGTCGGGGCACTTCGCGGAGAGCTCGATCATATGGGGGTAACCCGGCCTCTTTGGCTCTGTAAACCGATAAAAACATGAGCCTTTACCTTCGCCCCAGCCGCAGCGGTAGCCGCCATCACGCACCAAAGTCCATATGGCTTCTGCCGTCTGAGGCAACCGGTCATCGGCGACAATTACCACATCAAAATCGTGAGTCGCCCTGAATGAAAGCCCCGCCTCCGCGAGCAAAATGTCGCATGCCGTGCCGCCGATAAGGGCATACGATCCTGCAGCTTCTTGCATATGCTGCTGAAATTCTTGGAGACCTTCTACAGCGCTTCTCGCCATGGATATTCCTTTCCAAACATGCGATCGACTTCGAGCTGAATTCGCTCATCGTCGATCGCCGCCAAAGATAGCGCAAGCGAAATGTCGTCAACACGGGAGGAGTCGGCAAACACGGGCGCATAGCGCCACACTTGGATCATCGCCGTCTCGTTATCCGGCAACTCCCCGTCTGCGACTTCGAGGTCGCTCAGTTGACGCCATGCACTTCTTAAGACGGCCTTTTGTTCCATACCCGGCGCAGCGAGCATCGAACGCGCAGCGAGCGCCGTCTCCCCGGCGTCAACAAGATAGTCGATCTGCGGCGTCTTCCTTGCAAAAAAGACCTTCGAGACAGGCGAGGAGAGCTCTGCCATGTGCTCGCTGAGCAAAAGATCGACGGCGATAGGGAGCACGACGACACGTCGCTCGCGACGCTCGCGCCTCGCGAGCCCCCTGTCAACAAGCTCGGTTATGGCCTCACTCGCGCGGCTTGCCGAAATCCCAAGCGCACGACAAAGGTCATAGGGACGATATGGCTCCTGGGCTACTCCCCAGATTGCGGCAGCCTGTGCGTTGGGTGACATCTTGGTCGCGCGATTGCGAAACCGGGCACCGCCCCTCTCCGTGCAGGCTGTGCCCATAAATGGAAGAAAAGCCTGTCTACCTGGGCAGACAAAGGGAATCCCTTGTGCGATCAATGCTTTGCGCTGACGTGCATCGGCATCAGGAAACGAAACGACAACAGGAGTCTCCGCGCGTAAGGCTAGCTGACTATAGACTCTCTTAGCCTCGGGAAGCCCGACGCCAGTAGGCAAACTTGCAAGCAAAAACGAAAAACCGTTTGCGTCAACAGCGCGGACCTCAACCGCCCGCAGATGCAGCGGCAAGCGTGTGGATCCAGGCCAAGTTTTGGCCTTGGCGGAGAGGCCTAGTGCTTCTTGTAAGTAGATTAGCGCTTCGTTCATTTCCATCATTTTCGTTTGATTCCAGTTTATATTGGAATTATACATGATTTTCGGAATTGACGAGATTCCTTTCGTGCATAAGCCCGCATTTGAGTTTTCAGAATGTCCCGGATCGGCGGGGCGATTCGGGATACAATGTCAATAGAAAACGACGCATCCCGCGTAAGTGTACGAGAGCGCGGGCGGCCTAGTTTTCAGCTTTTGTTAAATGCCCGGGATCCGACCCCCGGGCATTCTTATTTGCGCTTGTTGCGGCGCAAATGCCTTCTACCGTCCGCACCGCGCGTGCGCCTACGGACCTTAAACCGAACCTCATACGAGTCAAGAAACGCGATGACGAACGTGCCCACCGCCGCGAGGGCGGCGAGCGCGTTAAGGAATTTCAGCATTTGGGGACCTCCGATCGAGTCGTCGGCCGCCCGCGCACGGGATGCGTCGCAAGGCCATTTTACTGCGAGCGTATGCACCCGCAGCTGGTAAACGCAATAATTGCAAACATCTGTTCGATATTCATACGCTTGATCCATCGAGCAATGGAGCCTGGCTGCGTTGTCCCAAAAAAAACGGGGCAAACTCCAGTGCGGAGTTTGCCCCGAAAAGAGAATGGCAAAGCAAGAGCGTAGATGGACGAGAAAAGTGTCCGCAAGTCTCATGGCCATCACATCCCACCTGCCAAAGTGATGGGTGAGCGAGCGTTACTCGTGCTCGGACTCCTCAGCCTGCTTACGGCTGCGGATGAGGTGTGCCACGCCGATGCACAGCACTGCGCTGCCAGCGATCCAAGTGAAGGTCACGCCGTTAAGACCGGTCAGCGGGAGGCCGGAGCCTTTCTTGTTCTTGACGGTAAGGGTAACGGTGCCGCCACCAGAAGAGGAATTGGTGACGAGACCAGAACCATTCTTGGATGTGGTCACCGTCAACGTATTCTCGCCCTCATTCTGATTAAGACCCGTGGCAGTAATGGTGAACGTGAATTTGGGCACGGTGTTATAGCCGGGGAGCGTATGGGGCTCCTCGACCGTGTAAGCGCCAGCATCGAGGCCCTTGACGCTGATTTCGCCCTTATCATCAGTCGTAAAATCATAAGCAGTATTGCCCAAAGAACCGTTCACTTAGACATACTGGGCGCCGGCGCCCTCGTCGGTTCCCTTGGAAGAGGTGCCGGGCGGAGAGCGGAGCATGGCCACCGGACCCACCGAAACACATCTCCACCGTTCCTTCAACTGGGAAAATGCCGCCCCGGAGCCCGGGAGGGACCCCGGGGGCTTTCGGCTAACTGCGGGAACGGCCTATCCGCTCAGTATGTTCAGCTGAGATCAGAAATCAACCGGAGAAATCGACCCTACTAAAAGGAGGCCGTATATGAAGACTGTATATCCCTTTTGCCTCCATATACACAAGAAGCGCCCCTCGGGGCGCTTCTGAGAGGCTCCCCCCTAGGATGGACCCCAGGGGGAGCCTATGGACCTCAAAGGCCGCTGCGAACCGTTCGCAGTCGGGCCGTCGAAGGCCTCGTTACTTAAGCTCAGGCCAGAAATCCTTGTTGGCCTCGATCATGTCGTCGAGAATCTCCTTGGCGACCGTCATGGACGGCACGGTCTTGTTGAGCGTGAACGCCTTGAGCGCCTTCTCATACGAACCCTCGATGCACGCCTCGACCACGAGCTTCTCGGAGTTGAGCTGCTGCATCATGAGGCCCTGCTGGAACAGCGGGATGTTGTCGCGCGAGATGACCTCGGGGCCGTTCTTGCCGATGTAGGCGGGCAGCTCGACCATCGCGTCGTACGGCATGTTCGGGATAGCGCCGCGGTTCTGGCAAATGACCAGGAAGCGAGCGAAGGCGCTGCACTTCGAGCGATATTGAGCACCAATGCGGGCGCTACCGCAGGTGTCGCCCGCGATACTCGGGTGAATAAGCATCGGAATCGGGGGAAGCCGAGGAGGCTGAAGCAGAGGAGGCGAAGGGGGCCGCAGGCCTGGAGGCTCCCACGGCCCACCCGTTTCCGCCATCGCCACCAGCCGCGTCGGCGTCCAGCGTCACCGCGGCGGCAACGGCGGCACGCTGCGCCGCGCGCCGCTTCTTGCGCACGCGCCCGGCCACAACGAGACCCACAACAATCGCCAGCAGCGCGCCCAGAACGCCCAGCGCCACCGCGGTGGTGTTGATGCCCTGCGCGTCCTCGGGCACGGGGACCTCATCCGGAATGCTTGCACGCACACCCGATACCAGCAAGCGGTGCGAGTTCACGCCGTAGGGCGTGCAGGTCATGAGCGTCACGCGGTCCTCGCCAGCGGTCACGCGCAACTTGGAATCGTCGTCGGGCGTAATCACGTCTATGCGGTCGATCTTGTAACCCAGTTCCTCGCCCATCACCTCGATGTAAAACGAGTCGCCAACCTGCAGTTCGTCCAGGCGCGTGAACAGGAGCGAGCCTGGCACGCCGCGGTGGCCGGTAAGCACGGCGTGCGTGCTCGCGCCGCCCACGGGCAGCGATGTTCCATATAGGTGGCCGGCGCCCGCAGCGAGCACCTCGGTAGAGGTGCCGTGGTACACGGGCAGGTTCACGTCGATCTTGGGAATGCGCACCGAGCACATAAGGCCCGATCCCGCGTTAAGAAGCCCCTGGTAGGTTGTATCTTGCGAGGCGATGGAATCCTCAGAGCCAGAGGCGGTGGAGGCGCCGGAGGTGCTACCGAACGGATCCACGACCTCGCCGATAACGTCCTGACCGCCGGCGGCCAACTGCTCGTTGTAGGCGCGCGCGGCCGCGAGGGCCTCCTCCGCCTTCGGATAGGGCCAGCCATCAACCGTGTTGGCGGCCGCGGTAACTGCGGCCGTCTGCTCGGCCTGGGACATGGCGCGCAGGGCGAGGGGCGTGGCCACGATAACAAAGCCGGCGACAAAGCACAGAAGGGAAAGCAGGCGCAGGGCGAGGGGCGGTTTACGTCGGCTGGGGGAAGCCGGGTTCGAACCGACGCTCGGCGTGCGCATCGTCGATACGGGCTTGATTGCCTTCATGTGGTTCACCTCCGGGGGTGTGGGTGCGAGGACACGGTTAATGCACCACACCCCGCCGCGGGTCCAAGCGCGACGGGGTGCGGCGAAAGGGAATGTGAGAACGCGGCGCACGGGCGCTGATAGGAGACGACGATCGCCCGCTCGCCGCGTCATCAAGCTAGGGAATTAAGAGCGCATACGTGCACTCAGGGCAAAGGCGGCGCCAGCAGCCATGAGCAGCACGCCCACGGTGATGAAAACCTTGATGCCCAGGTCACCGGTCAAGGGCAGCTCGGTGAGGTTCTTGGCGTTCCAAATCTTGATGGTCGAGTTCTCAACGGAGACGCGAGGATCGGTAGTGTCCTTGGCATAAGAGACAGCAGTGATGGTCTTCTGGCCCTCGGGATCGTTGGCATTCACCGTAGCGGATACCGTAAAGTTGAACTTCGGCAGGGAGACGGCGGTGTAATCATTGGGGGGAACGATCTCCTCAATCTCATACGTGCCAGCGTCGAGACCATCGAAGTTGATGACGCCCTCGGTATCGGTGGCGAACACGCCAACTTCGGCACCACCCTGAGTATCCTTAGTCGGAGTCGTGGTCAGGGTCTTCCATGCGCCGTTCTCGTAACCGAGATAGCTGCTTCCCGCCTTGATCGTGAACTTAGCACCCGAGAGCTTAGTGGTCATGTCCTTGGCGGTCTTCACGATGTTGAACTTATAGGAGTAGACATTCACCTCGTTACCAGGAATGGTCTGCTCATCGGAGATGTTGTTGGGGTTGTGCGACCAGGTAAGTGAGTCCTTGTTGGGGTTGCCCTGGATGGCGGTGGAGTCAGAAAGCTTGGCATCTGCATCAAGGGTAGCACTCACCAGTACGGTCACCTTTGCGCCCTCGTTCAGCGCAGTAGCGCCCGCAACCTGGTTCACGTAGTTGCCAAGGTCGATGACGGTATCTACACCTCCGGCGTACTTACTATCGGTATCAGAAGTGGCAGCATAGGAAACACTGTAGTCGTTACTCACCTTAAGAGTAACGTCTCCAACCTTGACCGATTCAACCTTTACGCCCGTGGCGACGTTACCGACAATCGAAGAAATGGCAGAACTAGCAGTGTCGTTGATCTTGAACACACGTTTGGTCGAATAGCCGGTGTAGTACGGAACGGTAGTCTCAAGCGTGTAGTACACGGTGTCGCCCACGGAGAAGGACGGCTCATAGTTGTAGGTGCCGTCAGCATTGGCAAGATGCTTAGAGATGGTCGGAATCACGTTCTTCACGGCAACGGTGCCATCGACATCGGTGCCCGCAATGCTCGTCGGCGTAATGATGGGCAGCGAGAAGGACTCCTTGTCCGCAGCGGGATTGGTAACGTCCTTCAGGAACCAGATACCCGGGACGTTAAAGGTTTTCACATTGGCGTTGCCGGCCGTAGACGTGGTGAACTCGGTTGCAGCAGGAGTACCAGGGAAGGTCTGGTCCTCGAGGTTCTGGGCAAAGGTGCGCAGCGCGGCATCATTGTTCCAAGGCGAGGAGAGGTTAGGGGCTCCGCTATTGCTAAACACCCGCATGATCAGGAAGCCCATAGGGTTGTTCGACGCGTTGCCCTCGGACACAAAGAAGTTCTTGTCCTGCTTGTAGGCAGTAAGCACGTTCCGGGCATCGCCCGTCCCATCAATGACAGCATTGAAGTTCATCGCGCCCTCGATGGTGCTCACGAGCGCATCGGTGGTATCAATCGTATAGGCAATCGACTTGTCATTGCCAACAACAACGTCCTTCAGCTCGGCAAGCTGCCAGCCGTTGAACGTGTGATCGGCAGCATCCGTCGACTGCTTGTTGATCGTAATGCTGTAGACTGGCGCAGCCTTGGCCGTGGGCGCTCCACCCACCAGGCCGGTTACGGCGATCGCTACGGCGGCGGCGCCGGCGATCAGCTTTTGTACTAATCGGTTCATGATTCCCCTTTCAGAAATAAGCCCGACATTCATAAACATCTATCTACATGCGCCATCAGACGAATCGTCCTAGCGGCGCTTTGTAGCGATCCAATACGCTCCCGCGGCGATGCCGCCCAGAAGCATGAGACCGGCACCCACGAGAAACATGGAGTTCTCGGTCCAACCCGCGCCGGTGAGCGGGAGGTCCGTGAGGACTTTCACGTTGGTGAAGGTAGAGGCGGGTATGGCGTTGGGCGCGTCGGCGGTGCCGATGACGGTGTCCGGACTGAGCACGTTGCCCATGTCGTCCTTTACCTGCGTGACCGTAGTGAAAGTGGTGAGGCCGGAGTACTTGCCGGTCTTCTCGTCCAAGACGGCTTTCACGGTGACGGCCACTTGGTACTCGGCCTTGGAGTAGCGGAGCTTGTCGATGGCATCGGCGTCGGGCGCGACCTCCTTCACCGTGTAGGTGTAAGTCTTGGCGCCCGTCGGGTTCGAAGCGTCGTTCGTGGCGAGGTACTCTTTGGAGAACGAGATTTCGCCAAAAGATGCCTCGATGTCGTTGACCTTGGTGGAGTCTGCGGGAGCGACGGAAATAGTCTTCGAGTCAGGCATAGGAGCGCTATCCTTATTTGGCCCCGTAGCCTCGATGCTGAAGTCGAACGCAACGTATTTACCGCTGGAATCCTTCGGCCAGTCCGTATTACGGACGGATTTAATCACCGGGATTTTCACGGACGTAACGGAGCACGAGTCGGAGATGTACGTAATGCCATCAACGATGTTCGGCCGCTCGTTCTCGATCCACGTAATGGAGCCGCTTGTGCTGTCCACCGTGAACTTGTAGGTGTTCTTGTTCAGTTCGTAGCCAAACGGAGCCTGGGTCTCCGTGAGCGTGTACGTGCCCGGCAGCAAATCGGCCAATGTGAACTTGCCATCCTTGGCGTCGGTATCGGCCCAAGTGGTTTCGCTCGGAGTCGATTGGTCACTCACGGTCCAGGGCTGCGCCTCAGTCAAGCCATCGGCACCCAGTTTCGCAAGCTTCCACTCGGAACCAGCCAAAGGAGTGTGTTCTGCATCGTCCTTCTCCACCTTGGCCCAAGACACCGTACCGGTGATCTTGGTGTTGGCGATGGCACCCGTGGTGTTAGAAGGTGTGAACGGAACCTCGTTCCCGCTCTCATCCACGTAGCCCTGGACATAGTTCACCGACTCACCAGCATTGTTCATGGTTGCGTAGTAGATCTTGTCCGAAACCTGGTAACCCTCCGGCGCCGTCTCCTCTTTGATGTAATAGGTGAATGCCGGATTAGAATCCGAGATCTCCTTACTCGGATCGGCCTTCTGGTTCAAATAGTTGAACTGAAGCTTGCCATCAGTAGAAGCGTAATCGTTGGCAGCGCCATCCGTTACCGTAACGATGGGACCCGTCCCGTTCTTGGCATCTTTGACAGTGCCGTATATCGTCCACGAGGAACCGGGAAGCAGCTTAGTACCATCCGCAGCGTCGACCTTGCTCCATGCAATGGAGGAACCGTCCGGTGTATACGAGCCAGACCACGGGAAGTTGTGACGCTCCTGGTCCATATCGATAACGGAAGCCGAGTTACCCTCACCAAATGCTGCGGCAACCTTCGGGCTGTTCATTGAGAAATCGGCGCCGGCGTACACACGACCATTGGTGGTCACATGGTCGTCGAAGCTTCCGTTGGGAACGAGAATCGATCCGATCATAGCCGCCGCAGGATCGTCGTCAGTCCACTTGGCACCGGTAGTTGCGCCATCGTATTCCCAGTCCGCGCGGTCCTCTCCCGCGATGCCGCCCCGAATGGTAAGGCTTTGCGTATCGACAAAGTTCCACATGATGGACTGGGAAGCCGTCGCGTATGCTTCACCCAGTGCCTTGCCGGAATATTGAATTTCGTAACCACGCGAAATCTCGATGCCGTTCCACCAAAAGCGCCAGCCATTGTGGAACTCAATATTCGAAGATCCGGTAACGTTCACAACAACCGAGGCGCCCTCGGGAATGTCCTCGAATGCGAAATCAACGCCACGATAATACTCGTTGTTGTATGTATTGCTCAGCTGAGAAGCATCGATGGTGAACACCTGCTGCATAGAGGTGTTGTCGCCCTTAAACGTGATAAGACGCTCGCTATTCTTGAATTGCTTACCATTGAGCGACGTATCGGCGCAGTCCTCATTGATGGTCTTATACGACCCATCAAACACCAGGCCATAGCAACAATCCGTCTTGTTGTACTTGTTGATGATGTAGCGGTTGTCCTTATCGCACGCCGGAGCAACGCCGTAGCTCACTTTGCCCGTCTTCGCAAACGAATTCAGCTGATTAGAAAGCGTGTTGAGATAGCCTGTCTCTCCGCTGTAATTCGAATAATCCTTGCCATTAATGTCCTTGAGGAAGTTAACTTGGTTGAACAGAGTACTGTCCTGAGCGTTCTCGCCCGCGTACCAATAACCCTGGGTTTTCACCACAGACTGGCGCCCGTTATTAGTATTCCAATAGGTAATGGGACCGGCGATCTTCGCGGTGTAGTCATAGCCAGCGGAGTCAGCCGTTCTCGCTTTGCCGACCCAAGCGCCTTTGTTCCAAGCGCCAACGGTAGTCTTCCCCGGCAAGTCGCCGCTGTAACCAACGCTCATGTTGGTGATCGCACTGTCGATTCCAGCCACCGCAAGCACGGTGCTGCCGTCGACAGGACGGAACTGGGAACCAAAACCAACGGTGCCAAAGCGGAAACCAGCGCCAATACCTTCATAGGGCCAGCTCTCTTTGAGTGGATTCATGGCAAGCTTGCCACGGACCACGGTAAGGCCCTCCGCCTCAGCGGCATATGAGCCGGCGGGGGCGTTGCTCGCATCAAGAGTTTTAGTGTTGCTCGGTTTACCACCGATGTACATGTCGCGGCCGACGTAGGTGGCCACGCCGGGATCAGGGGTTGAGACATTGATATTCGTACCGATACCGATAGACGTGGGAACGTAAATTCCCGGCTTCACGGTGGCCGTCGCTCCCGCTGAAGCCGCATTCGCACTCTGAGCCTGCTCAACACTATTTGAAGAGCCAGACTCGCCGCCATCGGTCTCGTCGCTATTCTGGTTTTCGGCATCCTCGCTGGTGTTACCTACAGCAGCGGACTCACTTGAGGAACCCCCCCCCATTACAGTTTCCGCGGTAGAAACCGTCTGGGCATCGTTGGCAATGGCCTGCGAGATTGGAGGCATGACGAGCGACAGTACCAGGCTCAAAACGGAGGCTCCGCACAAAACGCCTGCCAATACACGGCGCGTCGCTTTATTACTCTGCTTAGATTTGTCTGAATTTGCTTTCATCGATGTCTCCTCCCCAAGAGACCGCGATCTAGCTCTTTCACTATCAAGCGTATCTGCGCAACCTGAAATTGCGCACGCTTAGTAATGAATATTGTAACGATTGTTTGGACATATGGGCAAATTAACCGATAGTTTTGTAGCGAATTGTCAATTCTCTTGACATTTGCTCAGATTTACCTTCGTTTATTCGCTATCTATTTTTTGTTTCTACTGGTAATTTAGTTGCCCATCATTTTTTAATGGCATTAGATTTATTTGCACAACATTTTGCTCAAGAGTAAACATCCTGTAAACAGTCGAAAATTGACCATGAGCTGTAGGTCATTTACCGGGAGAAATACCCTACCAAACTGATGAGAATATCTTTAACTCATCGGTAGTCAGAAGCGTAATGTTCAGACAACCATATTGGTATTTGCGCGCAGATTGCAGGCATCAACTCGCCCAAATCGCCTGAGGCCACCGCAAAGGCGCCTATCCCCATTGTGGCGGTTCTCCCCCGGCGCTACAGCAGATGCTCCTCGATAAAGATCGCGATGCCGTCTTTGTCGTTGCTCGCGGTTACAAAATCAGCTGCGGCGCGGGTGGCGTCGCTGCCGTTTGCCATGGCCACGCCCACGCCGGCGTCGGCCACCATGCAGGTGTCGTTGTCCGCATCGCCAAACACGCAGATGTCCTGGAGCTCCATGTCGTTGAGCTCCGCCACGCG
>USPT01000025.1 GCA_900556705.1 uncultured Collinsella sp. | reverse complement strand
GAGCCCGTGGAGGCAGCGGAGCTCACGTCCGATGAACGCCTCGATGCCTTCGTCGTCACCTTTGGGCTTACAAGGCGCGAGCGCGATATTCTTGAGGTCTCGGTCGTTTCGGACCAGAGCGTTCAGGACATCGCCACAACGCTTTTCCTTTCGCGCTCCACGCTCTATCGTCACATTTCCTCGATCAACAAAAAGACCGGCACCGCCTCGCGCGTGGCCCTCATCAACTTCTTCTGGTCCTGGACACCCAAGGACTAGCTAATCTCCCAATAAGTCGCGGTGGAATAGTCCCTAAATTAAAGTCACGGGGCTTTAAACAGGAACTATTTCACCGCAACTGCTGGGGGGATAGACTGCGGCGGCGGCAGAGGCAACGGCAGCGGCGTTGGCAGCTGTGGTAGTGGCAACGGCAGCTGGCAGGGTGTTTTCTGTCTACTTGCTACAGCAGCTCGCCGTGGCGGGCAATGTAGCGGCGCTTTGCCAGCTGGGTGAGCGCGATATAGGCGGTAACGATGCCAATGAGCAGCCCAAAAAAGCTCGTGGGCAGCGGCATGAGGCCGAGCACATCGGCGATGGGGCTTGCCGGCAGCCAGGTGACGAGCGCCAGGCCCAGCACGGTAAGAACGCACAATGCGGGCGCGGCGTGGTCGCGCGGGCTCGGCAGATGCGGGGAGCGCAACATGTGGACCACGAGTGTCTGCGACCACATGGACTCGACAAACCAGCCGCTCTGGAAGAGCGCAGCAAAGGTCGTCATACCCGCGACGTCGCCCGCGGCGGCAAGCTCGGACCAGCTTGCGTCCACGGCGGCGGGGCACACGACAAAGAAGAGCGCGGCGAAGGTCACGATGTCAAACAGCGAGCTCACGGGGCCCAGCTCGAGCATAAAGCCCTTGATGGACGCGGCGTCCCAGGCACGCGGGCGGGCAGTCCAGGCGTCATCGACGGTGTCCCACGGCAGTGCGATGCACACGATCTCGTAGACCAGCGACAGCAGTACCAGCTGCAGGGCGCTCATGGGCAAAAACGGCAAGAACAGGCTCGCGACGGTCACGGACAGCATATTGCCAAAGTTGGAGCTCACCGTGGTCTTGAGGTACTTGAGCAGGTTGCCGTAAGTGCGGCGGCCTTCGATGATGCCGCGCTCGAGCACGCCCAGGTCCTTCTGAAGCAAGATGATATCGGCGGATTCCCTGGCAATATCGACGGCCGAATCGACCGAGATGCCGCAATCGCTCGCACGCATGGCGGCGGCGTCGTTGATGCCGTCGCCCATAAAGCCCACGGTGTGGCCGAGCATCTCGCGCATGACACGTACCAGGCGCGCCTTCTGCAGCGGCGAGAGCTTGGCGAAGAGATGGGTTTTCTCGGCACGCTCGGCAAGCTCTGCGTCGTCGAGCGCATCGATCTCGGAGCCGAGCAAAACGTTGCTCGCGTCGATACCAATCTGCTCGCAGACGGTGGCGGCGACGCGGTCGTTATCGCCGGTCAGGACCTTGACCGCTACGCCCTTGGCCTCGAGGGTGGCGACGGCGCCTGCGGCACTTGCTTTGGGCGGATCGAGGAAGGCCAAAAAGCCCATCAGCACCATGTCGCACTCGTCGGCGATGCCAAACTCGCCCACGCAGCGCGGATTGGTCTTCTGCGCCACGGCAATTACGCGTAGGCCCTCGGCGTTAAGTCCGGCGATCTGCTTGCGAATCTGGGCGAGCTTCTCGTCGGTGAGCGGCTGAGCGATGCCATCGATCTCGACAAAGGAGCAGATCTCGAGCATTTCCTCGGCGGCGCCCTTGGTAACCATCTGGGTTTTGCCTTGGGCGTCGACGACAACTACGCTCAGGCGACGGCGCGAGAAATCGAAGGGAACCTCGTCGACCTTGGTGTAGCGGTCGCGCAGGCTCTGGCCCAGCATGGAATCGGGTGCGACGGTCGAGGGTGTCACATCGGCACGGTCGATTACGGCCAGGTCGATAAGATTTTTGAGTCCGGTCTGGAAGAAGCTGTTCAAAAACGCATGGCGCAGCACGCGCGCGTCCTCGTTGCCATCGGTGTTGAGGTAGCGCTCGAGCACGATGCGGTCTTCGGTGAGGGTGCCGGTCTTGTCGCAGCACAGGACGTCCATCGCTCCGAGGTTTTGAATCGCCGGCAGCTCCTTGACGATAACCTGGCGACGGGCGAGGTCCTTGGCGCCCTGCGACAGGCTC
This sequence comes from uncultured Collinsella sp., assembly GCA_900556705.1. Lineage (GTDB taxonomy): Bacteria > Actinomycetota > Coriobacteriia > Coriobacteriales > Coriobacteriaceae > Collinsella. The sequence continues at coordinate 8,885 of USPT01000025.1, read as the reverse complement.
GTGGTCACGATGACGGGAAGCATCTGCGGCGTGATGCCCACGGCCACGCTCGTGGCGAACAGCAGCGCGTCGATGACGTTGCCCTTGGTGGCGGCGTTGATGGCAAAGACGGCCGGCGCCATAACGAGCATGAGGCGTACGAGCAACATGGAGACGTTCGAGACGCCGCGGTCAAACGCGCTCTTTTCGCCGCGCCCGTTGAGCATCTTGGCGATGCCGCCCAGGTAGGTGTCCGAGCCTGTGGCAACGACAAGCGCCATGGCGGCGCCGTTTTGCACGGAGGTGCCGGTAAAGACGATGTTCTTGCAGGCAGAGAGTGGCAGTGCGGAGCCGTCGGCGCCCTCGACGACGGTGGCGGCGGTGGTCTTCTCGACGGCCTCGCTCTCGCCGGTGAGTGCGGACTCGATCACAAACAGGTCGCGCGCGGTGATGACGCGGGCATCGGCCGGCACCATGTCGCCGGCAGAGAGACGGATCACATCGCCGGGGACGAGCTCGTCGAAGAGGATCTCGATGCGCTCGTCGTCGCGCAGGGCGGTGCAAGTGTTGGAGACCAGGTCCTTGAGGGCCTCTGCCGCATTGCCGCTGCGGGCTTCCTGGATAAACTTCATGCCGCCCGATACCAGCAGCATGATGCTGATGACGATGACCGTGGAGGGGTCGCGCTGCGGCTCGGGCACGGCGAGCACGTCGATGTAGAGTGAGACCAGCGCGAGCGCGGCGAGGATGCCGGCGAAGGGATCGATGAAGGCGTCGGCGATGCGGCGGGCGAGCGTCTTGGTCGGCGCTTCGATGGTGTTGGGGCCGGCGGCATCCAGGCGCTCGGTTGCCTGCTCGGCGGTGAGGCCGTTTGCCGTGGCGTCAAGCAGTACGAGAGCGTCCTCGGCGCTATGGGTGGCGGCGAATATGGTGTTCTTGGACAGGCCGGTGCGAGCGGCAGGGCGCGCCGTGCGGCGGCGCTTGGAGATGGCTTCGAGAACCGTGGCGGTTTTGAGCATCAGCATAGGGTCCTCCTTGTTGAAGGGAGTTAGCGTACGTGTCGTATTGAGTTGCAAAAAACCTAGATGTCGCTCACGTCAAGCTCACGAACCACCACAAAGGGGGCAGGCACCTTTGTGGGGGGGTTGACGATCTGCCGGTGGCGTTTATGCGTGTGCGGAGTCCTCGCGGCGTGCCGAGGGCGACATGCAGGTTTTTCGACTAGGACTGCCTTCCATGGCACACCTCCTAAAGGCTGAGCGCAGCGCGCTTTGGGTATCTCGTACCCCTTTTTAATCCGCCCGTATTCTTGATGAGGGGGTTTGACATGTCAACCCCATTGTTCGGAAAACCATTCCCTCTGACAAAGCCTTTACAGAATGCCGTGGCCCCAAAGCGCGCCCGCATCGACGCTTCGCCTGCGCTAAACTGGAAGGCACGTACGCGATTACGAGAGGAGCCCGCATGGAGGCTTACAAGCAAGAGTTCATCAAGTTCATGGTCGAGTCCGACGTTCTTAAGTTCGGCAGCTTTACGCTCAAGAGCGGCCGTCAGTCCCCGTTCTTTATGAACGCCGGCGCTTACGTGACGGGCTATCAGCTCAAGAAGCTGGGCGAGTATTACGCCCAGGCCATCCACGATAACTTTGGCGACGACTTTGATGTGCTGTTTGGACCGGCCTACAAGGGTATTCCGCTGGCCGTCGTGACCGCAATTGCCTACCACGAGCTGTACGGCAAGGAGGTCAAGTACTGCTGCGACCGCAAGGAGGCCAAGGACCACGGTGCCGACAAGGGCAACCTGCTGGGCTATGAGCCTCAGGACGGCGACCGCGTGGTCATGGTCGAGGACGTCACCACCAGCGGTAAGTCCATCGACGAGACCTATCCCAAGGTCAAGGCTGCTGCCGATGTCGAGATCAAGGGCCTCATCGTGTCTCTCAACCGCATGGAGGTCGGCAAGGGCGGCGTGACCACCGCGCAGAAGGAGATCGAGGCCAAGTACGGCTTCCCCGTCGCGAGCATCGTTTCCATGGCCGAGGTCGTCGAGACTCTCTACAACCACGAGATCGACGGCAAGGTCGTCATCGACGACGAGCTCAAGGCCGCCATCGACGCTTACTACGAGCAGTACGGAGCTCAGGAGTAGTTACGGCGTTTTACCAAACGCCGTAACCGACCGACGCTGCGCGCCGCCCAGGGCGAACAATTTGTCATTCAAAAGGCGAGGCGTGACCAGAAGGCCAATGCCTCGCCTTTTTCATGCCAACTTGTTCGCCCTGGGCGGCGCTCGCTGTCCGTCCTCTACTTGCGGCGTTGTCTTGCTCCGGATGGGTAGTCATTGGGGACGTTCTTAAATGACTAGTCGTGAATGAGCGTGGATAATCTCCCGTTTTTGGCTCGGTGACGGCCTCAAAGTGGGAGATTATCCACGCTCGTTAGATAAGCGTCCGAAAATCCACGCTCGTCGCTACTTGAGCCCCGGGAGGCGGGTGTAGGGGAACGAGCGCTCCAGGAATTCGGAGCAGTGGGCGTAGTCTTTGGCGAAGTAGCTGCTGTAGAGCGAATCGAGCACGTATTGCACGGCGATATGGCTGGCGAACTGCGTGATGCGATGCGTCATGCTCTCGTGGTCACTCACCGTAAGGTAGGCGGCAAAGCCAGGGTGAATGCGCGCGCAATAAGGCGTGCCGATGACGATGACCGGGACATGCCGGCTGCTGAGGATCGGCAAGATGTCCTTGAGGTTGGGGGCAAGGCCGCTGTAGGAGATGACGATTGCCGCATGGTCGGGACCCGAGGCGAGTGCCGTTCGCACCTGGGCCTCGACACCGTCGTGGCACGTCGCGCTTTTACCGGCGGAGAGCAGGCGGTCGCGGAACATTCCCGCTGGATAGAGGTTGTGCGAGCCCGTGTAGATGTCGACCTGTCGGGCGTTCGCGATGAGCTTGGCGGCGTGGTCAAGCTGCGTGGGGTCGAGCAGCTCCTGCGTTTCGGCCAGCGTGGTCTGGTAGAGCCCCTCCATGCGCTCCATAACCTGCGCGGGGCTGGATGTAGCATCAAAGGGAAAGTTGATGTCCACGTTGCGCCGATTGCCCGCCTCGGTTGCCAAGCGAATAAGCTCGACCTTGAGGTCTTTGAATCCCTCGAGGCCGAGCTTTTTGCAAAAACGGTGCACACTCGCGACCGAAACGTTGGTGCGTGCGGCAAATTCCTTAATAGAAAGCCCGCGGATGTCCTCGCCGATGGCAAGGGCTGCAATGCCGAGCTGTTGCTCGGTAGGGGTAAGGCCCTGTGCCTCGGAAATCTTGCGTTTGATATCCATGCGAACTCCCACACTCAACAAACCTGCCAAAAAGGGACAGGTTTATTTTGGCAGGTTTTGCCCGCAAAGGGTAACGGGGCCGAGGATGCCGCTCGGGGCGACGGGTTCGGTGAGGGCGAAGATGTCGGGAATCGCATGATCGAGCGTGTTGATGACGTCGACGGTGAGTTCGTGCGTGCCGGCAGCAAGAGGATTGATGACAAAGCGATAGGGCGGACAGATGCGTGTGCCGAGTGGGTGTCCGTCGAGCGTAAGTGTCGCGACTTCGTAGACATCTCCCAGGTCGATTGTGGCATCGGCAAGGTCGTTCGCCAGCTCAAACGACGCATGATATCGGTAGGTGCCGCAGGTGCCGGTGAACAGATCGGTTGTAAGGTCGCATAGGTGCTCGAGCTCTTGCGCTTCACCAAAGGCGCCATTGCTGCCGGCAGGGGAGAGGGCAACGGTCCATGGGCCTTCGATGCGCAGGTCGAGCGATGCATCAGCGTCGATTGCGCCGTCTCCGGGCGCATCCTCGCTGCCCGCTTCCAAAACAACGAAGCAGCTCTCGAAGGGTGCGAGCTCCAACGCACCGTCAAACGCAACGGGCTCGATACCGTTTAACAGGTCGAGCCGCGTGCCGCAAAGGCGCTCGCCTGTCGCAAGCGCAACCGTGCAGTCGATGCGCTCGCGTGGGTGCTCGTTGACGAGCATAACGTAGGTCTCGCCGGCGCGCTCGTAACGAAGCGCGCGCAACCAGGGCTGGGGCGTGTCGGTGACAACCGTCTGCAGCCCAGCGCTCGCCAACACGCCCGCCATATCGGCAAGCTGAGTCGCTGCAAGTTCACCCAGTTCAACCACGACGTCCGCGTCGTAAAGCGCGCTCGGCACCTCGTCGACGGCAAGGACCATAACTCCCGCATCAATCATGCGCCTTACGGCCTGCGCCGTCTCCGCGCCAATAAACGTAGCACCGGGCATAACAAATGCCTGGTAGCGGCAGTTGTTAACGCAAAGTAATCCGTCGGCAATCGAAACCTCGTAGCGGCTCTTGTCTTCAAAAGCCTCGGCGGGCACAAAATCAAAGTCGATCTGCGCACGCGTGAGCTCGGCAGCCACGCGCTCGATAGGCATGGCGCTGCCGGCCCACTCGGCATCGGCGTGGTACAGGATGGCGACGGGACGCGTGGCACAGCCTCCCGAAAGCAGTGTTGCCGTGCGGTTCATATAGCTCATGAGCTGCCCAAAGTGCGGCCACTGCGGATTGTTGCCGTGCGCGTAAAAGTGCGGCGGGCAGTCCCAATCGGGAAAGGGCGCCATGCTAAACGCGTGCGGCGTAAACCAATTGACGCCGCGGACGAGCATGTGGTCGGCAATCCATTTCATCCCGCGCAAGCCCTCGTGCCAGCCGAAGGCGCCGAAGACCTCGGCCATGCAGCGTCCTTGTTTTTTGGGGTCGAGGCGCGCGGCCGAAGAGCCCAGTTTGGCAAGCGCGTAGGTAAAGAACTCGATGTTCCATGCGCCATGGAAGTAGCTGTAAGGGCCGTGGTCGATGCCAGGGGCGAGCTGGTTGATAACCACATCGATGCCCGCCATGTCCTGACCGGCGACAGCGCGGAAGTAGTGCCCGGCGCCCTGGCCCAGGCGCGTGTGGCAGCTTTTGTCCTCAATCACATGTCCGATGTGCATGACGCCGTGCTCACGGCACCAGTCGCCGATCTGCTCGTCAAAGCAGGTGCGGTAGAGTTGCGTGGCAATGTCCATGTAGGTGTGACGGACTCGAGCGCCATCTGCCTCGCGTGTCCAAAGGCCGTGTAGCTTGGTGAGCCAGTCCTCGCCAAGTGCATTGCGCAGGCGGCTGGCAAGCTCGTCCGACCAAGGTAGTGCCATATCGCCGCGTCCAATAAAGCTGCTGGTAGAAGCGTCGTCGAGAGCCGTGCCCTTCTCGTTCATAAAGCCTGGCTCATCGGTAAAGAACCCCAGGATGGTGCAGCCGAACTCGTCGCCCAGATGCTCAAACGTGGGCTCGTAGACGGCATCGATGAGCGCGCGGCACGAATCGGCGTCGACCATGTTGATGTACTCATCGCGAAAGCCGGTTTTTTGGCTGGTGACGAAGAGCTCGACGGTGGTGATGCCGGCGGGCGCGTCAAAACGCAGGCGGGCGGGGGTGCCGTCGGCCTGCTCAACGGAGAGCTCAAAGTCGAGCGGTGCGCCGGCGGCGTCGAAAGTCGCCGCACCCACAAAGCGCTCCGTGGGATCCATAAGATTGCCGAGCTTGATGACCGTGGACGGCTGGGGACCAACGACCGTAACCGTGCGATGTTTGAGCACGGTCTTCTTAAGCGCGGGGTCAACATCCTCGCCCGCAAGCGCGCCGTTGGCGTAGCCCGTGGGGAAATGGGCGTCGTCGAGCAGCCAGATCTTCAACCCCAAGCGCTTGCACTCGCCAATGATAAAACGCAGGTCAGCCCACCAGCCGTCGCGACAAAACTCGGGATGCGTGCGCGATTCGAGGCAGACCTCGCGGATGTCCGCACCGGCAATCTGCTCCAAGTATTCGGTAATCGTCTCGTGCGCCTCGCCCTTGAGCCACAAGAACGGAAGCACATGGTTGTCGCATGCCGCCATATCCACTCCTCTAAAACCAACCTTTTAAATCGATTGAAGTCAGAGTACGCCGCGCGCGCATTCCTGCTAATATCAAAATCACGACAGCATATGACTGAATCAACGATAGTGATGCCATGGATCTCGCACGTTTAGACAGCCTTCTGCTCGAGCTGACCGACAGCGAGCGTGCTTACCACGCAGGCGCCCGCTATGACTGGAATGATGCGTTCGGCTCGGGTCATCAGCAGAATATAGGTGAGAAACATATCCGTAAAATCGGTGACCCGACGCGAGCCTTGCACCAAGAAGGCATGCCCGAGGGTCTGTCGATTGTACGCAACTCGCGCTTTAACCCCGTGCCGGAGCATGTGCACGATTATGTCGAAATCAGCTATGTCTATCGCGGTCATGCGCCACAGGTCGTCAACGGCGCACAGCTCACGCTTGCCCAAAACGAGGTGCTCTTGCTCGACGCGGCCTGTCCACATGCCGTGGGCGAGCTCGGCGAGCATGACATTATGCTGAGCATCGTTATCTCGCGGCCGATGTTGCACCGCAGCCTAGAGCAGAGCCTGTCGCCGTCAAGCACCGTCTCGCAGTTCCTCATTAATGCCCTCAATGACGAAACCGACCACCGCGGCCATGTGCATTTCCGCACGGGCAACAGCCGCCGCGTGCGCCGATACATGCAGGAGATACTGTGCGAGCTTCTGGAGCCGACGGCGGCGAGTCCCCAGACCGTGTCGAGGCTGTTTGAGTTGCTGCTGGTTGAGCTGATGCAAAGCTATGAGACATCGCTGTTGCAGGCGGACATGCCCACGCTGCCTTCGGCGCAGGTCGCGGCCGCCGTGGGCTACATCGAGCGGCATGCTTGCGATTGCACACTCGACGACTTAGCCCACCACCTGCACCTGAGCCCCAACTACGCGAGCGCGCTGCTCAAGCGGCAGACGGGCCGCACGTTTATGCAGCTCGTGCAGGAGAGCCGCCTGACACGCGCGGCGGCTCTACTCGACACCGGTGCTACTGCAGAGGCCGCAGCGCGCGAGGTGGGCTATGCCAATATGAGCTTCTTCTACAAAAAATTTGCCGAGCGCTATGGCTGCACGCCGGCCGCCTACCGCCGGCGTTTGCTCAGATAAAACCTTCCAAAATAAACCTGTCCCTTTTTTGGTCGGTATCAGGAAGTGTCAGGGACGGGGCGGCGGCGGTCCGTGGGCGCGAAAAGAAGTGTCGGGTTTGGCGCGCCCGCTTCTGCCCGTCTCGTGCGCAGGCGATACTCGGATTATCGACCCGCGATGCAAAGGAGATGCTCATGGCAAACATCAAGTTCCCCAAGGGTTTCTATTGGGGTGGCGCCACCGCCGCCAACCAGTTTGAGGGCGCTTGGAACGTGGACGGCCGCGGTCCTTCCGTCGACGACCATTTCTTGGGCGGCAGCTACAAGGAGCCACGTCAGATTACGATCGACATCGACCCCAACCGCTTCTACCCCAATCATGACGGTATCGATTTCTACCATCACTACGAGGAGGACATCGCGCTGTTCGCCGAGATGGGCTTCAATATGTTCCGCATGTCCATCTCCTGGAGCCGTATCTTCCCCAACGGCGACGACGCTGAGCCCAATGAGGCCGGTCTCGCCTTCTACGACCGCGTCTTCAACTGCCTGCGCGCCCACAATATCGAGCCGCTCGTGACCCTCTCGCACTACGAGATGCCCTATCACCTGGTCGAGAAATACAACGGCTGGGCGAGCCGCGAGCTCATCAGCTTCTTTGAGAAGTACTGCCAGACCGTCTTCGACCGCTATCAGGACAAGGTCAAGTTCTGGCTCACCTTCAACGAGATCAACTGCGGTACTCAGGACATGGGCAACCTCTTTGAGACCAGCATGATTCAGGGCTTTGAGGGTCCGGCATCGGCGGTCCATACCACGCCGCAGGCTCGTATGCAGGCGCTGCATCACCAGTTTGTCGCCAGCGGCCGCGTCGTGCGCTATGCCCACGAGCATTACCCGCAGTTTAAGATGGGCAACATGGACTGCTTCATCCTCTCCTATGCCGCCACGTGCGATCCGGCCGACGTGTTCGCCGCGCAGCAGGAGATGAACACCATGAACTGGTATTGCTCCGACGTACAGGTGCGCGGCAAGTACCCGTTCTATGCCAAGCGCTTCTGGGCCGAGAACGATGTTGAGCTCGTGATGGAGGACGGCGACCTGCAGGATATCGCCGACGGCAAGGTTGATTTCTACACCTTTAGCTACTACATGTCCGGCACCGTGGGCACCCACAAGGACCACGAGATGACCGAGGGCAACATGACCTTTGGCGGCAAGAATCCCTATCTGGAGTCCACCGACTGGGGCTGGCAGATCGATCCGCTGGGCCTGCGCATCGCCCTCAACGAGATTTACGCCCGCTACGAGATTCCGCTGATGGTGGTCGAGAACGGCATGGGTGCCTACGACGAGGTCGAGGAGGACGGCTCCATCCACGACCCGTACCGCATCGCCTATCTGCAGAGCCACATCAAGGCTATGGGCGAGGCCATCGCCGACGGCGTTGACCTGATCGCCTACACCTGGTGGGGTCCCATCGACCTGGTTTCCGCCGGCACTGGCGAGATGCGCAAGCGCTACGGCTTCATCCACGTCGATAAGTACGACGACGGCACCGGTACCTACGAGCGCCGCCGCAAGGACAGCTTCTTCGCATATCAGAAGATCATCAAGTCCAACGGCACCGAGGGCTTGGAGTAATCGACAATATGAGTGCCACTGGTAAAAGGTTTTGGGAAGGGCTTGGAAGGGCTTGCGATTCGAGCCCTCACCTTAGCAATTTGATCATTTGGCACTATAATCACCATAGGCATGCGCATAACGTTGCGCTTAATCAAAAGGAGAAAACGTATGGGTCTGTTTGACATGTTCAAGAAGAAGGCTGAGCCCGCGGCAGCTGCTGCTCCGGCCTCCATCTCTGCTTCTG
>USPT01000024.1 GCA_900556705.1 uncultured Collinsella sp. | reverse complement strand
CCGCGCAGGCCGCCTACGACAAGAAGGGCGAGGACGTTCAGGTGCTCGACCTGACCGAGCTTTCCGATGTGTGCGACTACTTTGTGCTTGCCACCGGTGCCAACAACCGCCAGGTCGATTCAATTGTCGACGAGATCGAGGAGAAGGTCGCCGAGGCTTGCGGCGAGCATCCGTTCTCCATCGAGGGCCGCGAGCAGAAGACTTGGATGCTCATGGACTACGGTTCGGTTGTCGTCCACGTCTTCACTCCCGAAGCCCGCGACTTCTACCGCCTCGAGAAACTCTGGGGCGACGCTCCCCAGCTCCCCCTCAATCTCCTCTAGTAGCTCATTTGAGACGGGGTTTAGCTACCCTCACGCATATCGCCGGGCAGTTGCGGTTTTCCGCAGCTACCCGGCTTTCTTTTTGCCTCAGGGACTAATCGTCGAAGCGGGATTGGCGGCCGAAGGATAGGGCGGTGTCGCCGAATTTGTCTCGGACGGCGTCGATGGCGACGGAGAGGTCGCGGCGGTCGCTGGATTGGGCTCCGCGGTCATCGATCTCGCAGAACAGGTCAGTCTGGATGCCGCCTTGGTGGTCGAAGTCGCTCATGCCGATGCCCGCCAAGCGAACATGCATGCCATCCTGCCAGATGTTGTCGAGCAGTTCGAGTGCAACCGCCACGAAGATGTTCTCATCGTCGGTCGGATGAGGCAGCCGGCGCTGTGCCGTACGCCCGCTGCCATACGAATACTTAAGCTTGAGCGTTACCGTGGCACCCGTCAGCCCCTGACGGCGCAGGCGGCGTCCCACTGACTCTCCCAACAGTGCAATCGCCGCCTCAATATCCCCACGCTCAGTTAAATCTTTAGCAAAGGTGCGTTCATTGCTGACCGACTTGACCTCGCGCTCTTCATCGAGGCTCGTGACTTCGGAGATTTCGAGTCCCAGCGCACGCTGGCGCATGCGTTCGCCGTTGACGCCAAAAATAGAGGCCAAGGTGGATTCCGGTGCACGTGATAGCTCGCCGAGGGTGTAGATGCGCATGCGGCGCAGTCGCTCCTCGGCCGAGCGCCCGATGCCGCTCATGGCAGATACCGGCAGCGCGGCCAAAAAGCGCTGCTCGGTTCCGGGGCGCACGATGGTCAGCCCAAACGGCTTATCCCGCTCGCTTGCGATCTTTGCGACCGTCTTGTTGCAGCCCACGCCAATGGAACAGGTCACTCCCAGTCCTGCCACGCGGTCGCTTATACGTCGCGCAACCAGCAGCGGGTCTTCGGGTGCAAAGCGACCCGGTGTGATATCGATAAAGGCTTCGTCGATGGATACGCGCTCCACGCGCGGCGTCTCCTCGGCAAGAATCGCCATGACCTGCGCGCTCACCTCGCGGTAGCGATCAAAATGCCCATGCGTCCAAATGGCTTGCGGGCACAAGCGCCGCGCCTCGGCCGAGGCCATGGCAGAGTGCACGCCAAAGCGACGTGCCTCATATGAACACGTGGACACGACGCCACGCGAATCGGCGTCTCCGCCCACGATGAGCGGCTTTCCTCGCCATTCGGGATGATCGAGCATTTCCACGCTCGCAAAAAACGCATCAAGGTCCATCAGGCCCACCGCCGGACCCGTCCAGGGAGGCGGCGTGACGCCCATGGCATCCTCATAACCGTATGTATGTTCGCGTCTTTCCATGTCATGAGTATACCGCGCAGCTCATGTGGGGTGCGTGTATGTGCTTGCAAATCCCGAATTCTTGTCTAAGATATGGATTTGCCCTCGACTACACCGAAGAAGTTGGTCTCACGGACTTCACCTGCCCGCGTCGATGGCGTATTATGTTCAACTGTTTGTTTGTAGTTGCAGCCTAAAGCTGCTTGGTTGGAGGAGTTTCCTTTGGCAGTCAAGATTCGCCTTGCTCGTCACGGCGCTAAGAAGCGTCCGTACTACCGTGTCGTCGTCGCCGATTCCCGCGCCCCGCGTGACGGTCGTATCATCGAGGAGGTTGGCCGCTACAACCCGATGACCGCCCCCAAGACCATCAACCTCGACCTCGAGAAGATCGCCGACTGGCAGTCCAAGGGCGCTCAGCTCACCGACGCCGTCGCCGCTCTGGTCAAGGCCGCCAACGAGGGCGAGAAGACTGAGACCGTCGTCAAGAAGTCCAAGAAGCAGCTCGCCAAAGAGGCCGAGGCCGCTAAGGCTGCCGCTGAGGCCGCTGAGGGCGCCGAGGAGTAAATCGTGCCTGAGGTTGACGCTGCACAGCTCGAGGGTGAGGCAATGCTCTCAGATCGCATCGCCGATCTCGTCGAATATCTCGTTGTTCAGATCGTCGACGACCCGGATTCCGTGAGCCTTGAGGTCATCGATGGTGACGACGCCTCTACGATTGAGGTTTCGGTCGCCGAGGATGACGTCGCTAAGGTCATCGGCCGTCGTGGCCGTACCATCAAGGCCATTCGCACGCTCGCCCGTGCACTGGCCGCTCGCCTCGACACTGCTGTCGAGGTAGAGGTTCTGGGCTAGGACCTTGAGGTCCCAGTACAAAAACATCGCCCGTGTTGTCAAGCCGCACGGAAGGAAGGGGGAGGTCCTCGCGCAGCCGCTGCGGGGGCTTCCTTCTGTATTAGAGCCGGGTATGCGCGTCGCCCTGACGCCGCCGGCGCTCAAGCGCGACCGCTTTTGCACGGTCGTGTCCGTCACCGATACGGGCGATGGCGATCTGGTCTCGTTTGAGGGCATTGACGACTTGACGGCCGCCGAGGGCATCACGGGATGCTACGTGCTGGCAAATCGTGACGATTTTGAGCTCGATTCGCTCGACGCTGCCTATACCGACCTGATGGGTCGCGAGGTGGTCGACGAGCGCTTCGGTTTACTCGGCACGATCGTCGAGATCATGTCGACGCCCGCTAACGATGTTTGGGTTGTTGAGGGTGATCGGTACGGCGAGGTACTGATTCCCGTGATCGAGCAGGTCGTGCTCGATCTTCCCGATGCAGGAACAATTTCCGTCCACGTGATGGACGGCCTGATCGATATGGACAAGTAGGGAGGACAACATGCTGATTGAGACCCTTTCGGTCTTTCCCGAGATGTTTGAGCCCGTCATGTCCACGTCGATTTTGGGCCGCGCCCGCAAGGCCGGCCTTTTTGATTTTAAGGCGTATAACCTGCGCGACTGGACGCACGACCGCCATCGTACCGTCGATGACGAGCCGTACGGTGGCGGACAGGGCATGCTCATGAAGGTCGAGCCTATCGCAGAGGCCATCGAGGCCATTAGCGCAGAGGGTCCCAAGCCCACGGTTGTGTTCTTCACCCCCTGTGGCGAGCCCTTTACGCAGCATGTGGCCGAGCGCCTGCTCAAAAGTGAGCGCCTGCTGTTTGTGTGCAGTCGCTACGAGGGCGTCGACGAGCGCGCGTATGCGTATGCCGATGAGCGTCTGTCGATCGGCGACTACGTGCTCACGGGCGGCGAGCTTCCCGCTATGGTCGTTGCCGATGCTGTCGTACGCCTGATTCCCGGCGCCCTGGGCGACGAGATGAGCAACGTCGACGAGTCGTTCTCGACCGCCGAGGACGGAGGACTGCTCGAGTACGCGCAGTACACCCGCCCCGCCGAGTTCAACGGCGAGGGCGTGCCGCCGGTGCTTGTGAGCGGCGATCACGCCAAGGTCGATGCCTGGCGTCGCAAGAACGCCATCGAGCGCACCTGCCGCTGGCGTCCCGATCTGATCGAGACAGCGCGGCTCACGCCCGAGGAGCGCGCTTACGCGCAGGAGATTTTGGACGCTTCGTATTCGCAGAGCGAGGAGTGAGAATGGTTCCATCGCAGCATTCCGCGTTGAGGGGCGCTTTTGAGTGGATCGCGGTCATCGCGATCGCACTGGTCGCCACCTTCTTGATTCGCTCGTTTGTGGTCGAGCCCTTTGTGGTGCCCACCGGCTCCATGGAGTCCACGATCGAGATTGGCGACCAGATCCTGGCGCAAAAGGTGAGCCTCGAGCTCGGTCAGCCCGTCAAGCAGGGCGATATCGTGGTGTTTCACAACCCCGATGGCACCTCCGAGCATGATGTTCTTGTCAAGCGTGTTATTGCCACGGCCGGCCAGACGGTCGACCTGCAGGATGGCAAGGTGGTCGTTGACGGCCAGGCGCTCGACGAGGACTATACGACGGGCATGAGCTGGCCACTTTCGGTCCAAGCGCCCGGCGCTCAGGTAAGCTATCCCTACACCGTTCCTGACGGGTGCGTGTGGGTGATGGGCGACAACCGCGAAAACTCTGCCGACTCACGCTACTTTGGTCCCGTCGATCGCTCTGATTTGATCGCTGTGGCGCTTGTGCGCTACTGGCCGCTCAACCGCATCGGCGCTATCGACTAAAAACCGCTATAGTACAGTACCTAACCGTGTAATCGTTTCGACGAGGGGATATTAGAGGCATGAACGCTTCATCGCTTTCCTTCCAAGACATCATCCTGCGCCTCCAGCAGTACTGGGGCGAGCAGGGCTGCGTCATTATGCAGCCCTATGACTCCGAGGTCGGTGCCGGTACCTTCCATACCGCGACCACGCTGCGCTCGCTCGGTCCCGCCGAGTGGCGCACCTGCTATGCGCAGCCCTGCCGCCGTCCCGCCGACGGCCGCTACGGCGAGAACCCCAACCGCATGCAGCACTACTATCAGTTCCAGGTGCTCATCAAGCCTTCTCCGGTCAACGCCCAGGAGCTCTACCTGGGGTCTCTTGCCGCTATCGGTCTGGACCCCAACGACCATGACGTCCGCTTTGTCGAGGACGACTGGGAGAGCCCGACGCTCGGCGCCTGGGGCCTTGGCTGGGAGGTCTGGCTCAATGGCATGGAGGTCACGCAGTTTACGTACTTCCAGCAGGTGGGCGGCATCGAGGTCGACCCCGTGCCCGTCGAGATCACCTACGGCCTGGAGCGTATCGCCATGTACGCCCAGGGCGTTAACTCGGTCTACGACCTGGTGTGGAGCTACCTGCCCGACGGCACGCCCATGACCTATGGCGACGTGTTCCTCGAGAACGAGCGCGAGTTCAGTGCCTATAACTTTGAGGTCGCCAACGTCGAGATGATGCGTCAGAAGTTTGACGACTACGAGGCCGAGTGCCATTCCTGCCTGGAGCGCAAGCTGCCGCTGCCGGCATATGACTGCGTCATGAAGTGCAGCCACGCTTTCAACCTGCTCGATGCTCGCGGCGCCCTGTCCGCGGTCGAGCGTGCCAACTACATCCTGCGCGTCCGCGCCGTCGCCAAGGCGTGCTGCGAGGCCTACATGGCCGAGGTCGCCGGAGTCAACGAGAATGCCGATCAGGAAGGCGAGGTGGCGTAAGCCATGGCAGACGCTAAGGATTTCCTGTTTGAGATCGGTACGGAAGAAATGCCCTCCGCACCGCTGAATAATGCCGTCAAGCAGCTTGGCACCATGATCGCCAAGGGTCTCGACGAGGCCGGTCTGGCCCACGGCGAGGTCCGTGTGATCTCGAGCCCGCGCCGCCTGGCTGCGCTCGTTGCCGACGTCGCCACCGCGACCGATGAGGTTCACGAGGTCAAGCGTGGCCCCGCGGTCAACATCGCCTTCGATGCCGACGGCAACGCCACTAAGGCCGCCCAGGGCTTTGCCCGCAAGTGCGGTGTGGCTGCCGAGGACCTGGTCCGCCGCGAGGACACCGACGGTCGCGAGTATGTCTTTGCCGAGAAGAACATTCCTTCCGCCCCGGCCACCCCGATCCTGACGGCCCTGTGCGAGAAGACCATCGCCGGCCTGCAGTGGCCCAACTACCGTAGTCAGCGCTGGGGCCACGAGCACGCCACGTTCGTGCGTCCGGTCCGTTGGATCTGCTGCCTTCTGGGCGAGGACGTTGTGCCCGTGTCTTTTGCCGACGTGACGAGTGGCAACACCACGCGTGGTCATCGCGTACTTGGCCCCGGTGACCATGTGGTCGCCAGCCCCGCCGTCTACGAGCAGGTGCTCGAGGATGCCGGCGTGCTTTCTGCCGAGCGTCGTCGTGAGGCCATCCTCGCCGGTATCGCCGAGGTCGAGGCTGCCCGTCCCGGCTGCCATGTCGATACGCCCAAGAAGGTCTTTGAGGAGGTCATTAACCTCTGCGAGTGGCCGACGGTGCTCGTCGGTACCTTCGATGAGGAGTTCCTTAAGGTCCCGCACGAGATCATCTGCGAGTCCATGCTCACCAATCAGCGCTACTTCCCGATCTATGACGGCGAGGGCAAGCTCACGCGTGAATTCGTGGTCGTCTCCAACAGCAAGCCCGAGAACGCCGAGCGCGTGATCGACGGCAACGAGCGCGTCGTGCGCGCCCGTCTGGACGACGCAAAGTTCTTCTACGAGGAGGACCTGAAGATCTCCCTCGACGAGTTCCGTGAGCGTTTGGCCAAGGTTGCCTTCCAGGAGAAGCTCGGTAGCGTGCTCGCCAAGTCCGAGCGCATCGAGCAGCTCGCGCTCGCTATTGCCCGCGAGGCTCATCTGGGCGCCCATCTTGCCGCCGACGCTGCTCGCGCCGCGCACCTGTGCAAGGCCGACCTGGTGTCTAACGCCGTCGTCGAGTTCACGAGCCAGCAGGGCGTGATGGGCGGTTATTACGCGACCGCGATGGGGGAGAACGACGAGGTCGCCCACGCCATTCGCGATCACTATCGTCCCCGCTTTGCCGGTGACGAGCTGCCCGAGGGCACCGCTGGCTGCATCGTGGCCTGTGCCGACAAGCTCGATACCATCGCCGGTATCTTTGCCATCGGCGAGCCCCCGACCGGCTCCTCCGACCCCTATGCGCTGCGTCGTGCCGCTATCGGCATCATCAACATCCTGCGCGACCGTCTGCCGATCGACCCCACGTCGCTCATCGACTTCGCCCTTGAGCTCTACAGTGAGCAGGGCATTGAGTTCGACGCCGCCGAGGTCGCCCAGCAGGTTCGCGACTTCTTCCATGGCCGCCTGGTGAGCATGGCCCGCGACGAAAAGATCCCGGCCGATACCGTTGCCGCCGTCTCCGCGGTGCACATCATCGCTCCGTCCGTCTTCTTCGCCCGCTGCGCCGCCCTCGACGAGGCCCGCAAGAACGACGCCGAGACGTTCGACAACCTTGCGACCGCCTATGCTCGCGCCGCGCATATCTCCAAGCCCGAGCTGGGCGTGGAGTACGACCGCAGCCTGATGGGCGAGGTCGAGCTTGCGCTTGCTGATGCCTCCGAGGCTGCTCAGACCGCTGTCGATGCCGCCCTTGCTACCGAGGATTATCCGGCCGCATTTGCTGCCCTCGCCGCCCTGCGCGCGCCCATCGACCGTTTCTTCGACGAGGTCATGGTCATGGACAAGGACGAGCAGCTCCGCGATAATCGCCTTAAGCTGCTCAACCGCTTCGAGGCCGTTTTCTCCGGCATCGCCAACATCGGTGAGCTTGCCCGCAAAAAGTAAGCCAGCCTGCGCATAAGCGCAAAAGGAGCCCCGCATGGATTGCCCGGTCACCGCTCGTCCCACCGTTATCGTTATCTCCGACTCGCTCGGTGATACCGCTTGTGAGGTGGTGCTTGCGGCGTCCGGGCAATTTGATGAAGGGGCTTTTCGTTTGTTGCGCCTGCCCAAGGTGACCTCGGTGGAGCAGGTGGAGTCGTTTGTGGGCCCGCGCGTCGATGCCGACCATCGCGATATTGCCGTGTTTCACACCATTGTCGATCCGGCGCTTCGCGCCCGCGTGCTCGATTACCTGGGCATGCTGCATATCCGTTCGGTCGACCTGATCGGTCCGACGCTCGCCGTGCTATCGTCGCTCATCGGTGTGCCGCCCAAAGGCGTCGCGGGCGTGATTCACAGGACCGATGACCACTATTTCCATCGTATCGAGGCCATGGAATATTTCGTTGAGCACGATGACGGGCGCGGTTGCGACGATTTGTCGGGTGCCGATATCGTGCTGCTGGGCGTATCGCGCACGTCCAAGACGCCGCTGTCGATGTATTTGGCCTATCAGGGTTACAAGGTTGCCAATGTTCCGTTGGCCCATGGCATGGAGCCGCCGAAGTCGATTTACGAGGTCGACCCAATGCGCCTGTTCGGCCTGATTTCGACCGTCGATGTGATTTCCGAAATTCGCGATAGCCGCTTGGGCGATGACTACGCTCGTGCCGTTGCCGGCTCCTATGCCGAGCCCGAGAGCGTGCGCAGCGAGCTCGAGGAAGCTCGTGCCCTCATGAAGCGCCTAGGCTGCTTTGTGGTACGTACCGACGGCAAGGCGATCGAGGAGAGCGCCTCCGAGATCATAAGTCACTTGGAGGAAATCCAAGAAGCCCGCGCCCGCCGCGCCGCCCGCCGAGCCCGGCAAAGTTAACTCATTTCGGTAGCTAAAAATGCACCGTCTCAAAAAGACTACCTAAAAATAATGCACGATATTGGTAAAGCGATTTAGCAACAAACTTGCATTTGACCTGCAATTTTCTTGCAGTGGTATCTTCATAAGGTAACCACCTTTACCTACCGTTTACCGCCATATTCACCTCGTTTACCAAACCGCGCATCCTCTTCTCATGTCGGCATAAAGCCCGCCGTATAGTTCCCTCACGGCCCGTAACCGGCGGGTCGATTCGTTACCACGGTCGTGTGCGTAAGCGCATGGAAGGGGAAGTATCGTGAGCGATTGCAAGAGGGTTTACCGTTTTGGAACCGACGCCCAGGGCACCTGTGTCACCGAGGGCGACAAGTCCATGAACTTCGTGCTTGGCGGCAAGGGCGCAAACCTTGCCGAGATGAGCCGCATCGGCCTGCCGGTTCCCGGCGGTTTTACCATTACCTGCCAGACCTGTGTCGAGTACTCCGGTGCCGGCAACGTCTGGCCCGAAGGCGCGCTCGATGAGATCGTTGCCGCCGAGGCGGACCTCGAGGCCCGCTGCGGCAAGAAGCTCGGTGACGCCTCCGACCCGCTGCTCGTGTCGGTTCGCTCGGGCGCTCCGTTTTCCATGCCCGGCATGATGGATACGGTCCTCAACCTGGGCCTCAACGACGACTCCGTTCAGGGGCTCATCGCCCAGACGCAAAATCCGCGTTTTGCTTGGGATAGCTACCGCCGCTTTATTCAGATGTTCTCCAACGTCGTTATGGGCGTTGACGCCGACCTGTTCGAGAACGCGCTGACCCAGGCACGCCTGGTCGCCGGCGTCCGCGTCGACTCCGAGCTTTCGGCCGAGGATCTGCAGGAGCTCGTCGAGACCTTTAAGGGCATCTTCTCCGAGAACGTCGATGCCTTCCTGTATCCCGAGCTCGAGGTCGCCGATGGCAAGCCCGTTTTCCCGCACGACCCGGAGCTTCAGCTACGCCTTGCAATCCAGGCCGTCTTTGGCAGCTGGATGAACGAGCGTGCCTGCATCTACCGCAAGCAGCATGGTATTTCCGACGAGCTCGGCACCGCCGTCAACGTGCAGGCCATGGCCTTTGGCAACAAGGGCGAGACCTCTGCGACGGGCGTCGCCTTTACGCGTAATCCGGCCGACGGCACCAAAGAGTTCTACGGTGACTTTTTGGTTAATGCCCAGGGCGAGGACGTCGTCGCCGGCATCCGCAACACCGAGCCCATTGCCGACCTCAAGACCACCCCGGGCCTCGAGTCTGCAGGTGAGGAGCTCGAGCGCGTGTTCCTGACGCTCGAGGACCATTACCGCGATATGTGCGATATCGAGTTCACCATCGAGCAGGGCAAGCTCTGGATGCTCCAGACACGCGTGGGTAAACGCACTGCCACCGCCGCCCTGCGCATCGCCATCGAAATGGTCGAGGAAGGCCTGCTCACCCGCGAAGAGGCCGTGAGCCGTATCGATCCCGCGCAACTCGACCAGCTCCTGCACCCGCAGTTTGACGCTTCCAAGAGGTACGAGGCGCTGGCCAGCGGTCTGAACGCCAGCCCCGGTGCCGCCGTGGGTGAGGTTGTGTTCTCGAGTGATGACGCCGTCGCGCGCGCCAACGAGGGCCACAAGGTCATTCTGGTTCGTTGGGAGACCAACCCCGACGACCTGAAGGGTATGGTTGCCGCCGAGGGCATTCTGACCAGCCACGGAGGAAAGACGAGCCATGCCGCCGTTATCGCTCGCGGCATGGGTACGCCCTGCGTCTGCGGCGTTGAGCGCTTCCACATCGACGCTGCTGAGAAGGTCGTGCGTATCGAGGGCAGTGACCGCGTGCTGCGCGAGGGCGATGTCATCTCCATCGACGGCACCCAGGGTATCGTCGTTGACGGCGCCGTTGACCTAGTCTCCGCCGAGCTCACCGGCGACCTGGACACCATCCTGTCCTGGGCCGACGAGATTCGCCTGGACGAGACCGGCGGCCATGCCAACCATGTGCGCGTCAACGCCGACAATCCCGAGGATGCCGAGCTTGCGCTCGAGTTTGGCGCCGAGGCCATCGGCCTGTGCCGCACCGAGCACATGTTCCTGGGCGACCGCAAGAACATCATCCAGAGCTTTATCCTGTCTGACGATGAGGCCGTGAAGCAGCAGGCCCTGGCCGACCTGCTCAAGGTTCAGACCGAGGACTTCCTGGCGATGTTCAAGACCATGTCCGGTCGCGATGTGGTCGTCCGCCTGCTCGATCCGCCGCTTCATGAGTTCCTGGATAATCCTCGCGAGCTCGAGGTCGCCATCACCAAGAAGGAAGCCGCTGGCGCCAGCGAGAAAGAGCTTGCCGTCCTGCGCGCCCGCCTGCGTCGTATCGACGGCATGGTCGAGTCCAACCCGATGCTCGGCCTACGCGGTGTGCGCCTGTCCGTCGTCTTTAGCGATCTGCCGCTCATGCAGGTTCGCGCCGTTGCCACGGCTGCTGCCCGTCTTATCAAGGAAGGCGTCGATCCGCGCCCCGAGATCATGGTTCCGCTCGTTTCCATCACGGCCGAGCATGTCCAGACCCGCGAGGTTATCGAACGCGTGATCGCCGAGGTTTCTGACGAAGAGGGCGTCGAGCTCAATATTCCCGTGGGCATGATGCTCGAGCTGCCGCGCGCCTGCATGGTCGCTGACGAGATCGCCCATCACGCAGACTTCTTCTGCTTTGGCACCAACGACCTCACCCAGACGACCTTCGGTTTCTCGCGTGACGACGCCGAGGCTAAGTTCATCCCGCTGTACATGCATAAGAAGATCTTGAAGGACAATCCCTTCGAGACCATCGACTCGGCGGTGCTCGAGCTGGTGCGCATGGCTGTCGAGAAGGGCCGAGCCACCAACCCCGAAATGCACTTTGGTGTGTGCGGCGAGCACGGCGGCGACCCCAAGTCCATCAAGGGCCTGTTTAACGTGGCCGACG
>USPT01000023.1 GCA_900556705.1 uncultured Collinsella sp. | reverse complement strand
CTCACGACAAGCAGCAGGCGCGGCCAGTCACCCAAATCAACGGCTCCGGTAGCATACAGGGTTGTGAGGCCCGCGTTGAGAGCGGCGAATACGCCGGAAAGATACGCTGTCGCCACGGTCAGGCGAACTACGGTGCGGCGAAATGCCGCCTTTGCCTCGGGATCGTCATGCCATTTGGCGCCATATTCCAGAGCATCTACCGAAAGCCCGGCAGCACTGGGTTCGAAGTTGGGATCGGACTCGTCGCGCAGCTTGGCGCGTCGGGCACCGTGGAGCAACGCTACCTGCGCGATCGCACAGATGACCAGAGCAGCCTGCTGAGGAATACCAACAGGCATCGCCATGTGGTTGAACACCTGTACCAGAACGCCCATGGCATAGGAAAGTGCTGCGGCGCGCGCCAAGCAGGGCGTCCGCGCAAAGCGTCGCGCAAAGTTTGCGTGGGCAGTCGATCCGCAGTAGCCCAGGGCGCAGCACGCCACCAGGCCGCCGGCAATTACCACCTCAAACCGCACTGCCATAATCATCAGCAGCAACGCCGATACCAAAAGCACGCCTGTAATATCGCTCGTCGCATCGATCGTCTGGGGACGGCGATAGTACAGAAATGGGCGCACGAAAAAGCCAATCACGCTCGCGCCGACAACGATGCTCTCGTAGATGACGACCTCACTCGATGGCACGAACTCGGCTATGCGCACATCAAAAAGATACTCTCACGCCAAAAACGTGAAGAAGAACAGCGCCAGGCATATAATCTCCCGAATGCCCCGACGCAGATATGCGGTTGTGTCTCCCATGCCCCTCACGGTTAACCCCCGGCCGCTTAATTGGTCTGGAATCTATTTTAATAAAGAATCAATCTCAATATCAATACCAAGCTCGAAATGCTGCTAATTCGACCCCAGTCGTCCACATCACGCCGAGATTTTGAGCCGCATGGCCCAGAAGGGGCACGCGCGACCTCTAGCTCGGCAAGGAGTGTTTTCAACTGCGCTCATTTAAGTACGTCCCCAATGAGTAAAACCACCCCCATTTCCCGTGCTAAGGAAATAGGGGCGGTTCACGCCGGCCTTTATCTTTTTCGACAGCCTTGTTTGGCTCGCGCTACACCAGGCGCATGGCCTCCTGGACAGTACCGTAAAGGTTGGCGTCGTTGCCGAGCTCGGCCACCTTTATCTGCGGCACAGGAATGCCAGCAAGGGTCCCTTCGTAACTCGCGAGGGCCAGCGGCATCTGCGCACGCAGGGCATCGACGAGCTCGGGATGGCACGAGATGCCGCCTGCGATCACAAAGACCTCGGGGTCGAGCACGGCCTGCAGGTTGATGAGCTGTCCGTCAAATGCGCGAGCGTAGCGGTCGAGCGCGCGCTGCGCCGCTATGTCGCCATCCGCGATCCACTCAAAGACGCGGCGGCCGTCCACCGGAGAATCCGCAGGCAGGCCCTTCTCGGCAACGGCGGCATCGCGGAGCGCGCGCCAACCGCCCGAGCCCGCAAAGGAGTTTTCCATGCTCGCGGCAGTCGTGACATCGTTGCGCAAGAAGCTGAACTCGCCTGCAAAGCAGTGCGCGCCGCGCAGGACCTTGCCGTCGATGACGATACCGCCGCCGATGCCCGTGCCAATAGCGAGTACCACGCCAAAACGCGTCCCGCGCAGGGCGCCAGCCGCATACTCACCGAGTGCACAGCACTTACCGTCGTTATTGACGGCAACCGGCACCCCCAGCGCCTCGCGCATGAGCTTTCCCAGTGGGCAGCCGTCCATAAACGTGAGCGCACCGCCACGATGGATCGTTCCCGTGACATCTCCCTCGTAAATACCGCCGGGTGCGCTCACGCCTACGGCGTTCACGCGCTCGCGGTACGGCTCGACGAGCCCGATCAACGCCGAAACGGTCTCCTCAGCCGTGGTAAAGCCCGTCGGCAGGCTCCCGCGCTCGCGGATGGAAAAATCCTCGCCCAGCACAGCCCATTTAACGGCCGTACCGCCCACATCGATTCCAAAGAACTCCTGCATATTCGCCCCTCACGTGCCATAGCCCCGAACGCGCATCGCCGCGACCACCACAGGGGCTGCCCTTATGATGGTCGTGCAGCAAATCGCGCCCGGAGCCGATTATCTCTATTATTACGCCTCTACTTTAGTCAGACGAAGCAACATATACTGCTTACTAGGGAGGTCGATGCGGAACTTGCCCTCAAAGGTTCCGGGAAGCTCTTCCTCCGTCATGTCCCATGTGTCCACGACATTCACCTTGTAACGAGCGCCCGCCTCGCCCTCAAACTCACGATACGCCGGACGGTTGAACCCAAAGTACATAAGGACATCGGCAGTCCCGTGGCCATGATCGTTGGACATACAGGTGACATCCCAGGTAAACGTACCGTCAAGGATGCCGACCTCATCGGGCACCCAGTCAAAATCGGCCGGCAGCGCCTCCATGTAGCGACGGCAAAAGCCAATGCGATCGGGCGAATCGCCGTAGAGCTTGCCGCCGTGCGCCCACCACAGCTTGGGTCCGCGGTCGACGTAGGTCTCACCGTGGGTCACATAACCGCCACGCAAACTGCCCTCCCAAAAACGACGTACGAGTTCCTGAGCGGTCAGGTTACCCCAGCCCCAGTTGATGTTGCCCTCATAGCCGACCTCGTCGATCAAAACCGGCTTGCTATACTGCGCGCGCAGCATGGTGACGTCCTCGGCTGTGTTCTTGAGGTCGCACCTCTGGTAGCTCACGTGCGTAATCCACGGATGACTGTGGTCAAAGATCTCACGGCAATTGTGGATACTGCGCAGATGACCATACGGGTCGTTCGCCATGATGATACGGGCATAGCGGTCCCAGTCCTCGGCCGGCTTCCACGGCATAAGGTCCCACTCATTGGCAAGGCTCCACCAAATGTTCTTGTATGCCGAGAAGCGACGAGCGACATACGTCAGGTAGAAAATATCCTCCTCGCGCGTCATACGAGAGAAGCCCCAGTCCTCAGGCTTGTCATACGGATGCAAAACGATGAGATCCGCCTGGATGCCCAGCTCATCAAGCTGCTCGATGCGGTGCTCGAGGTTTTCCCAAAACGGCTCATAGAAGCGAAAATGGTCGAAATCGCCCTTCTCGCCTTCATAGGCATACATCGCTGGGTCCTCAACGTTATAGTCGTAGAACTTGGGGAAGACGCACATGCGGATCTTGTTAAAAGGTGCCTCTGCGAGCGTCTCGAGCGTCTGCTCCTGCAGCTGAACATCCTGGTTGGTCCAGGCATAGCATGTGGTGCCAAAGGGCAGGTAGCGCGTTCCATCCTCGTAGGCAAAGTTGAAATCCTCGTCAGTAATGAACGGAGCTCCGTGGGCGAGCACATCCTTTGCCAGCAGCACGCGACCATGATTGGCGCCCGTGGCGGGCACGGCCTCAAAAGAGCCGGCGGCACCATCGAGCTCGGGGTCATTGGAGCTCACCGTGTAGTTCCAGACACCGGCACTCTCGGGCATAAAGTTGATTCCGTAGCAGCCATTGCCCTTGTAGAAGCCATGGACCTCAAAGCTGTCCTGGCCATCCGCGCGGTCAAATCGCGCCGACAGCTCGACTTCGACATAGGGATTGCCGGCCGCAGTGCCCGCGAGCTCGAGCTTAAACACCTTGTACTGCTCGACGATAGTCATGATAACGCCTCCAAGTTAAGCGATTGAATAGTCGGAGTCCGTCGGGCAACACGAACGCAGCCCGACGGAATGAAAGAGAGTGGCAAATTACTTGGCGCTCTTGATGAGCATGATGGACACATAGCCCACGGCGATGAGCACGATGGAGATTGGGAACGCCATGAAATAGGAGCCAGTGGCGACAACGATTGCCGAGGTCACGATGGGACCAAGGATCTGACCGATGGTGTTGGCGATATTGAGGATGCCCAGGTCCTTGCCGGCGTTCTCCTTATCGGGCAGAACATCGACATTGAGCGCCTGGTCCACGGAAGAGTAGATACCGTAGCCAAGTCCGGCGAGCAGAGCAAATCCGTACATGCCGATAACGGACTTAAGTAGCCAGGGCAGGGCGATACCGATACACATCATAATCGTTGCGACGAGGATGATAGGCTTGCGGCGGCCGATCTTGTCGGAGATGGCGCCCGAGGTAAGCGAGGCGACAAGCGACACGACCATGATCACGACGGACATACTCGAAAGAACTGCGCCGGCTTCTGCCACGGGAAGACCGATGTACTTCTCGAGGATATAGAGCTGATAGCCGTTGATGCAGAAGTAACCGAAGATGAGGAGCAGACGGCCAAAGAGCGCCAGATAAAAGTCGCGGCAGTTCTTGGTGGGCGGAACGAACATGAGCAGCAGCGACTTGAGATTGAGCTTCTCAGACTGCTCGCCCTCGTCAAGAGCGGCAGACTTCTCGCGCGGCCAAATGATGACGGCGAGGATGCCGGTCAGCAACCAAGAGACCGTGCCGATGATAAAGCCAGGAACTGGGTTGGAGAGGAACTGCGTACCGATGATGGTGCCAATCGACTGGCCGGCCGTTGCGCCGCCGCCATAGAATGCGGAGAGCGTGCCGCGCTTGTTAAGCGGGATGCGGTCGGAAAGCACGGCAACAGCAGGGGCAAGCATGCAGTTGAGGCCAATCTGCAGCACGCACCAGGAGGCGACGATCATGGGAAGTGTGGTCGCGACCGAAGTGCTCCAGAAAGCACAGCCGCAGATAAAACCGCCGAGAACGATAAACGGCGTGCGCTTGCCAAAGCGGCTGTGGCAGTGGTCGGAAAGCGCGCCGAAAACGAGATTTGAGAACAGGGCGAAGATCGAACCGACCGAGTTCATCGCCGCGAGAATTGCCTCGGGCTGGCCAATATTAAGGCCGTTAAAACGCTCGGGGAACAAGACGTTGGAGCCGATTGTTCCCGACATCATCCACATGATTCCGAAGATGATAAAGCCGATCATAAAGCGCCATGTCTCGGTTTTGGTCATGGGCTTTCCGGTATCGGGGGCGATGGCGTTCTCGTCAATCGCCGCGGCGGTTTGATTTGCCATGGAATAGATCCTCTCTGTGATGGAATGCGCGAGGGCGCTCGTGCACCAAGGGTCAAGGGGTCAAACCCGCTGGATGCGGCGGCCGTGGAATGGGGTACGGCTGCTCGCGAGCGTCTGTTGAGTTGTTACTTACTAACTAGTAAGTAACTCCACGACCTGTATAGTACGCTTACTAAGTACTTAGTAACCTATAAGAGCGGTAAACGGTTGTTTTGAACCGCTGAACGGCTGAGGTAAGCTATGGGGGTATACAAAAGGCATTTGGCGGCAATACTCGAGCCGCCCTAAATAAGGCAGCGCGATTTATATGGACACTCAGAAAACTCCCACACCCGCGGCAAAGAAACGCAGCGCTGCGGCGCAGGAACGCCTTGACCAGATTGTTTCGGCGGCCGTGCGGCTTATCAACGCGCGCGGCTTTAACGGCATGTCGCTCCAGGCGGTAGCCGACGAGGTGGGCATCACCCAGGCGGGCGTGCTGCACTACGTGGGCAGCAAGCACGGGCTTTTGGTCGAGGTGATCCGTCGCTATTACGATCGCAGCTCAACCTTAGACGACTATCTCTCCCTCTTTCATCCTGGCGGGGCATTTGAGGGCCAGAGCCCCAAGATTCCCGAATACTGCCGTCTGCTCGTGGCGGAGAACAACAGTCAGCCCGAGCTCGTCATGCTCTTCCAGATGCTCAATACCGAGGCCATGAGCACGGAGAGCCCCCTGCACGAGTATTTCAACGACCG
This sequence comes from uncultured Collinsella sp., assembly GCA_900556705.1. Taxonomy (GTDB): domain Bacteria; phylum Actinomycetota; class Coriobacteriia; order Coriobacteriales; family Coriobacteriaceae; genus Collinsella. Next base: position 5,941 of record USPT01000023.1, on the reverse strand, counting down.
CTCGCGCGGAGTTATCGAGCCCGAGCCCGATGTTAACTGGAGCGTTCCCGAGGGAATCGACGCCACCGAAGCCATCTCGTGCGCGCTGGCGGCGATGTACGGATTGGAAGGCCGTTGGGTGGCGCGACCCGACGAGATCGACTATCCCGCCGAGTGGTCTAAGTTCGAGGACATCCTCTTTCCCCTTCCCCTCTGGGAGGGCTACCGTTAAGAGCGGCGGTATGCAATCGCCATTACCAACCGCAACGGCTGTGTCGATACAGAAAGGCCCGGACTACCACCCGGGCCTTTTCTCTTGCGTTATTCCGTTTTCCTTAACGCGCCGGCGAGACCACGAGCAGCGCGTCGTGCTCAAAGGGATGCTGGGCCACGCGCACGGTGCCGTCACCGTTGTCGCGGACGGGCAGCTTGGCGATGCGCTTGTCCTCCATGTCGAGGACCGTCGCCGTCCAGTCGCGCGCACCGTCGAGCTTAAACTTGAGCGCCGTGGTACGCGGCAGGTACGTGACGACGCGATCGCCAACGCGCGCCACACGAATGGCCTCGCGCGCGTCATCGAGCAGCTCCTGCGCCGGAACCACGGCAAGTGCGTCATCGCCAGCCGTAGCGCCCAGGCCGGCAAGCACATGCTCGATCGCGCCAAAGTCCCAAACGCCCGCAAACTGCAGGCACTCCTGCCAGCGGAACGGCATATCGAAGCCCTCGCCCAGCACCGAGCCCTGGCTCTTGCTGGTCTGCCAGTTCCAAACGCCGTGCGCGCCATAGGTCACACCTGCACTGGCGCCGGCGAGGATCGACGACCACACGCTCGCGCGGCAGTCCTGCGCGGTGAACCGCCAGTACACGTTGCGCGAGGCGCCCATCTGCTCGTAACAGGGCTCGGAGTTGACCATCGGCTTTTTGGGATAGTTGGCGATAAAGTCCTGCGGCAGGCGCCAGGCCTCGGGCTGGCCCTCGTAGTTGTGGCCGGGCTGGAACATGTAGAAGTCCAGGCGGTCCAGGTACTGCAACGGAATGGTGCGGTTGCCGCGGTTGATATGCATGGTGCGCAACGCTTCGGGCGCGCGCTTGACAACTTCGTCGAGGGCATCCTCGTAATAGGCGATCGCCTCGTCGCTGGTAAAGTCGGTATCGCCCGTCACCACATAGACGGGGTCGAACTCGCCCAGGTTCTCGACGACGCGGGCAACGTGGGCACGGACCTCCTCGCGCGGCATAACCTCGGCACCGCAACGCTCAGCAATCTTGGCGCCCCAGGTACCGGGCACGTAGTTGCACCACATAAGCACGAGTGCCGGACGAATGCCGTGCTCGACGGCAGCGCGGCACATGGCAGCAGCACGGTCCCAGTACGCCTGGTTGGGACGGGACCAATCAAAATGCACGCCGTCCTCGCTGGCATAGGGCCAAATGCCCAGATCGGGACAGCAGCGGTCCCACTGCGGCAGCGTGTTGATCTGCAGCACGTTCATGCCCTGCTCGGCGCGACGGGTCAGATAGTAGTCCCAATCGGCCTCGGTAATGCTCGTAAACGCGCTCCAGCACGTATCGGCAAACCAAAAGAACGGTTTGCCCTCGCACAAAAAGCCGTCCTGACGACCGTTAACGGTCAGCTTTCCCAAACTCATCTGCATGCCCTTTCGTTTGATAAAGGAGTTGCGAACCGGCAGATTCTTTCGCGGTAACCCCGCGCGAAAGCCCCTGGCGCTTAGCAAGCCCCGGCGAGTAGGCGCCGCGCGCCCCCAATCAGTCTACCTTGTAAGAAGGGCCCCGCCGGGCTTGCGCCTGACGGGGCCCTGTCGTGTAGGTAAGGTCGTATGCGTCCGAATGGTTTGGCCTTAGGCCTCCATCTCGGCGAGCTCCTCCTTGGAGAAGCCAGTGGCAAAAACGACGGCAGCGGCGATGACAAAGGAGATTGCCATACCGACGATAGCCCAGACGGTGTTCATCTGGCCACCCTGCAGGTAGTTGGTGAAGACCAGGAAGTTGGAGGCACCGCCGGCCAGGTAGTAGGTAACACCCATGAGGCCGGAGAACACAGCGCCGATAGCACCGCCGATAAACATACCGAGCATGGTGCGACGGAAGCGCATGAGGATACCGAAGAGTGCGGGCTCGGTGACGCCGCCGGCGATGGCGGAGATGACGTAACCCAGAGCAAGACCCTTCTCGTCGGGGTTCCTCATCTTGAGGAAGGCACCGAAGGCGCAGCCCCAGACAGCGGCCATAGCGCAGTTGGTGGAAACGAAGACGAAGGGATCGTAGCCGGCAGCGATGATCTGAACCTGAGCGAGCAGGATGACGGGCATGTGCATGCCGCAGACCACGAAGAGCTGCCAGAAGGCGCCGAGGATGGCCATGACGATCAGGATACCGATACCGCCAAGGTCAGCAAGACCAAAGAGGGCGTTGGCGATGAGGCTGCCGATCTCGTTGCCGATCGGGGCAAGGACGATGAAGGCGATGGGGATGGTGACGATCATGGTGCAGAACGGCGTGAAGACCGTGGACAGCACGTCGGGCATGACCTTCTTAAAGAACTTCTCGACAAAGTACAGGACCGGCACCGAGAGGATGATCGGCAGGACGGACTGTTTGTATTGCCGCACACGTTTAGCTCTCGCGGCACAAGGGAGGCAGCTCATGGAACTCAAATCGTGCACCTACGCAACCGTCACCACCTTGGGTGACTTTGGCCCCTGGATCAGCAAGGTCGTTCTCGACCTGCCCTGCACCGTGCGCGCCAACGATCTCGATTCGAACACTTTCCATATATATGCAGAGCGTCACGAGCGCACGGGCGAGGTCCTGATGCGCAAGGAGCACGGCGCCGACCATGCCGCGCCCTCCGTGGGTTACATCGACGTTCTCGCCGCGTATCCGAGTGACGAGAACGGCCACAAGCTCACCGTGGGCACCCATGTGGCACTCGAGGTCGCCGAGCAGCGCCTGACCAAAAAGATCGAAGGCGGCGTCATGGGCTCGCGCATGCTCGATGACCAGCTGCACATCACGCAGCTCGCGGCTCTTCCCGGCAACGACGGCGACGACCCCACCTGCGGCCTGGTCTTCGATACCTGTCGCGGCGACATCTGCCCCGCGCTCAAGGGCTGGAGCAATGCCGTACAAAAGACCGCCGTCAATGGCATCGCGCTCGAGTACGGCTTCTTTGAGCCCAGCTTTAAGGCAGAAGACTCGGCCTGCTTCAATCCCTTCGCGCCCGAGGACACGGTCGTGCCCCAAAAGGCCCCGCTCGTGGTGTACCTGCACGGCGCCGGCGAAGGCAAGGGCTCCACGCAGGGCGAGGGCCCCGCGCGCGCCTATACCGGCAACCGCGTGACTGCCCTCTCGCAGCGCCAGATCCAGCGCTACTTTGGCGGCTTTGCCTGGGTGCTCGTGCCGCAGTCTCCCACGTTTTGGATGGACAACGGCGTCGAGCAGCTCGGTCACTCCAACCAGAGTATCTACTCCCCCGTGCTCAAGGCGCTCATCGACGAGTTTGTCGCCGAGCACGCCGACCGCATCGACACCGACCGCATCGTGGTCGCCGGTCTTTCCAACGGCGGTTTTATGACCCTGCGCCTGTGCGCCGACTACCCCGATTTCTTCGCTGCGGGCTTGCCCTGCTGTGCCCCGTGGTTCAACGCCACCGACGAGGACGTAGCTGCGCTCGCCAAGACGCCGCTGTGGTTTACGCACTCCAAGGGCGACGAGCTCGTGTCTCCGCAACAGACCGTGCTGCCGCTCACGGCGCGCCTGCGTGACGCCGGAACCAACGTGCACCTCACCTACTTTAGCCATGTCGAGGACCTGACCGGTGTGCATCGCGAGGCCGACGGCTCGCCTAAGAAGACGTTCAACCACGGCGTGTGGATCCACCAATTCAACGACCTGTGTTATCAAGACTTCGACGGGGGCAACGTACTCATCGACGGCGAGCCGGTGGGCTGCTGGGAGTGGTCGGCCAGGGTCGATAGGTAATCCGTCCCTTCGCGGGCACTGGGGTTTACCTCTGCAAACGTCCTCGGGCATGCATGGTTCGGCGCTTTGCGCTTCGCGCTGCGCCGGACCATGCCCCCTGCGGAATGTTTGCAGAGGTAAACCCCAGTGCCCGCTGTGTTTCCATTGCTGAGACTCTGGCCGGCCGCTTCCGGCGGCACGCCGGGTCGGTGGCGATGGGGGCGTGGGTCCCGTCTTGCCTTGCGCGTAACTGGCTGAATTGATTTTGATTGGAGCTGCTCCTATGTCCCAAGAGTTAACTCGGGTGATTGTTACTACTGATATGGAAGTCGACGATATGAACTCGCTCGTTCATTTGGCTCTGTATCTCAATGTGCTTGATGTTCAGGCTGTGGTGTATACGGCTTCGCAGTATCACTTTCTTGGGGATGGCGTCCGTACGCTGGGCGAGGTGAATTCGCATTGGCGGACCAAAGGGCGTCGCTCTTACGAGTGGGCTGTTGTGCCTCATGAGCCCGATCCGCTGGCCGGGGAGCTTCGTGAGTATCGTCCGTTTCCCGAGCATTGGATCGAAAGTCTCTGGAGTAATGAATATGCCCAGGCTTGGCCGCAGCTCAACGCCAACGCCGCTGCCGCCGGCGAACCGTCCTTCCCCACGCCTGCTCAGATGATCGAGCGTACGTATGTGGGAAATGTTGCTTTTGAGGGTGATGTGCGCGAGGAAACACCAGGTTCGCGCGTCATCGCCGACGCCATCTTGGACGACGACCCGCGCACGCTCTGGCTGCTCAGCTGGGGTGGCATGAACACCATAGTTCGCGCCCTGATGAGCATTGCCGAGCGTTATCGCGACACGCCCGAATGGCCCGCCGTACAGCAGCGTGTCTATCAGAAGGTGCGCGTGATGGGCGTTGCCGATGGCGTGGGGCAGGACAATTCGTGGCTCGACCATGGACGCGAGCTCTTTCCCGAGCTCATCTTTTGGTGCGTGCCCTATATGTATGGCGGCTATGTCGACGCCAAGATGGCGCAGCCCGATTCGCTGCCGCTGTTTCAGGCTCCCTGGCCCGAGCAAAACCTCACGCAGGAAAACGGCCCCCTTATGGCCCGCTACATGCTCTATGGCGATGGCAGGGCTTACGAAAACGAACCCGAGCGATTCCAGTTTGGCAAGCATGCCCGTCTGGATTGGGGCCTAGAGGGCATGCCCGCGATGCAGTTTGAGCGCGGCGACTTTATGGCCGAAGGCGACAGCATGACCTACATTCCACTACTGCCGTTTGGCCTGCGCGGTATCGATGACCGCAACTTCGATACACTGCTCGGCCGTATGTTTCTTGATGGGCATCCCGATTCGGACGCACCCGCCGGTTTTGCCGCCATCGGCACGCCCATAGACGGCAACCCCAATCCCTACCTGCGCGCCTATCAGGAAGACTTTGCCGCCCGCGCGCAATGGTGCGCCCATGATCCGGCGTCTTGCTCGCATCCGGCACATGTTGTCGAGGTCACGACCGACTGCAGCGCCGCAGCCGGCGAGCACGTTGCCCTTGCGGCGACCGTCATCGACCCCGACGGCAAGGGCTTTGATGCACATTGGGATGTCGCCGTGGACCCGTCGAGCTATGCAGGCGCCCAAGACTTGTCGCTGTGGCAGGAATGCGCGGTGGACGCCGCTTTTATCGTGCCCACCGACGCGCAGCCCGGCGACCGCTTTGTGCTCACCTTCACCGTGCAGACGCGCACCGAGCGCCCCTGCAGCCGCTACGCCCAGGTTGCCGTGACCGTGGCGTAGCAAGGACGGCGCCCACATTCGGCAGCCGCCACATTCGGCATGGAGTGTCCCCAGCTGCCACTCATTTAAGTACGTCCCCAATGAGTGTCCAATGACTACCCGCAGCAAGGAGTGTCCCTATGTGTCGGATGAAAAATGGGCCATGTGTCCCAGTTGTGGAGACTCCTTGAGCCGTCTGGGTATCGC
>USPT01000022.1 GCA_900556705.1 uncultured Collinsella sp. | reverse complement strand
AACTTACGCGCCATATACCCCTCTCCTCTCATATAGGTATACAGGCCCCGGCGATCGCCGGGATGTTGGCGTGATGGGATTTACGCTGTTGCTTCCAATCATCTGGCAGGCAGGCTCAGCAGCAGGTACGTGGCGTGGAGAGAAGACATGCCGAGGCGAGGGCCAGCTGATGCGCCCCACAGACCCGACCGCCCGTCTTGCACATGACCGAGCGCCGCAAAGGCCGCATGCCGGATGCTCCCGGGCACGCCCCGGCGATGGGAAGCGCCCGCAACGGAAATCCGCATGCGGGTTTATTGTACCCCGCCGTCAAGTGTAATTTCGGCAAATATAGGCGGGCGGTAAAGGTTTACCTCGGGTGACTGCCAAAGGCCAGAATGGTCCCTCCATCCCCGGACGACTGGCTCTGACGCGCCAAGGAGTGTCCCCAAGTACCGGCAGGAAAGGAACGTCCCTAACTGCCGGCTAGAGGGCGCCGAGCAGGATGGCGTAGGTGGTGGATTCGCCGAGTTTGAGCTCGTCGCCGGGGTTGAGCTGGGCGGAGCGGCCGGGCTCTACTTGAATACACACACTCGTGGCCCCGTTTACCACCACGGTGCCGTTAGTGGACGACAGGTCCTCGACAAACCATGCGCCAGACTCGTCGCACCAGATATGGGCATGGCGGGCCGAGACGTCGTCGGTGATGCCGCCCTCCCCCGTTGCCAGCGCGCCGATCTCAACGCCTTCCTCACTCGGCTGAATCCAGCGCGGGACGCTCACCACGTAGCCGTTTTGCACGTACAGCAGTCCCAGCGGATGCGCCGGCGCGACCTCGTGCTCGCCCGCGACCGAAGATGTGCTCAGCGAGCGCGGCGTCGACGTGTCGCCGCCACGGGTCGCATGAGCGCGGCGGCTCGCCCGACTTGGAACTAAGGCGGGCGTGAGAGCAAACGGCATAGGGAACGAATCTTGCGGATGTACTCCTCGACGTCAGGCAGGTAAGCCCCACGAAGTCACCGGGGAGGCCCAAGCGGCCCGGCACCACTTCCAGATTCTGACCAGGGCGAGTCGTTCGCCGGTGGCTGAAGGCTCGCTCCCACCCAAAAGGGGAGATTCGCGTTGTTCCCCAATCGCTCTCGCATCTTTCATTTTGCTCGAGGTGGGCTATAAAAACTTTCCTGGTGAAAGGCGGCGATTGGTTTCCTTTCTTTCCAGAGGAGCGCGCCTGTAATCTGTTTTCATCCTAAATCAAGTTAAGATCGGACCTTCCAGAGGCAAGTCGACTCAAACTGCGAGGCTCCATGTTGGAATAAAGAGCGCTGTCGAAGTGCCAACAACACAAAGCTTGCCAGTCTCAAATAGAACCTTTTGGGAGTCCGATTGGGCCGCACACCGAATCCCCGCTGGTGGTTTTTTATAGCTGCGCAACAATAAACAAGGTTAGTGCCAGTCCAGCATGAAATTGAGGAACGTATGCATTTTTTCTCAGTAAGTGATCGTCGTTACTGCTTCGATGAGGTCACTCGCAATTGCTTTCAGGTTGACCAAGCATCAGAAGATGCGCTTCGCATATTTGAAGCATCGGGAAGAACGGTCAACTCGAAGTTGCTAACAAAGTCACTTGCTGCGAAAGGCTACGACCAAACGACCATAGCAGAACTTGAAGACGACATTGATGAGTATCAACGATTGTCTGAGCGGACTTTCTTAACAAAAGACACGCCTCGAAAACTTAGATCCATCGAACTCCACGTTTCACATGCATGCAACCTTGGTTGTAGTTACTGTTTTGCCGGTAAAGGAGATTATGGAACGTCTCCTCTGCTGATGACAGACGAGATAGCCTTCAAGGCGGTCGACTACCTCGTCGCAAGTTCATCGGAAAACGAAACGCTTGCGATCGTCTTTTTTGGTGGGGAACCCATGATTAACGAGCCGCTGATATGGAAAACGGTCGACTATTCAAAAAGAATATACCCCAATAGAAACTTTACCTATTCTATTACGACCAACGGAACGCTTTTGAATGACACTGCTGTGAATTCTTTCAAGGAGCACGGGTTTTCTGTTCTGATTAGTCTCGATGGTACAGGATGCAAGCACGATGCATCGCGCCCGTACAAGACGGGAGGCGGCTCTTTCTCCGATATCGACAAAAACGTTCGTCGTTTTTCCGAGTCGTTCCCCTTCGGCGCAAGAGCGACCTTAACAAATAATAACTGTAACCTTGTTGAAGACTATCTTCAGTTTAAAGAGATGGGCTTCAGAAGGATTTACTTCTCGCCCGTGAGCTCATTCGATGAGAATATCAAACTCGACGAACACTCATTAAACAAAATCAGGGCGGGCCTAATAGATTTGGCGGATCAATATCTCAAACAGATTGATCAAGGGGAAAAGCCCTTGTTTAGAACATTGAAAACTGCAGTTGATTTGATTATGAGCAACAGGATCGCCTTTGTCGGATGCGGGGCTGGCAGGCGTTATATTTCCGTGACTCCCGAAGGGGACGTATACCCCTGTCACAGGTTTGTCGGGATGATGCGATTCAAAATGGGCAACATCGTCACCGGAATTGACGAAACTAGGTATATTGAAAACTGGAGTCAGGGTGTCGAAAAAAGAATTGACTGTACGGACTGTTGGGCTCGGTCTTTCTGTGGTGGGGGCTGTAGCTGGGAGGCTGCAGACGAGCACGGCTACTTGCCCAAGAGTCTACACCCTGCATCATGTGAATATAGAAAAATGTGCTACGAGATGGCTTTTGACCTTATTTCCCGCCACTCATCTTCGCAGGAGAAAAATCAACGAGAAGCTACTGTATCGGAATAAGCGGTTCAGCGCATTGCTGTCACCATTGTGGAGGTGTTCGTTCTTCTGATTACCGTCTGCGAAGCTTATTGCTACGTTCGCCGAAACCATTCTAGAAATATGGTGAACTAGACATCTTGGTTTGTTATACACAATATTGAGGTTTTTCTGCACTCAAAGGGAGGTAGTCGTGAAGCATATTCATCCGATTAATCCAGGAAGTGGCGACGAGGCAGGCGTGAAGCCGATGTCTTTTGACTGCCTCTTGGGCATTACTGACATCTGTACTGTTTATGATAAAGCAGATGGCTGTGGTGCATACGATTACTGCGACTATGACATGGATGGCGGCAGCATCTGCGTTGTAGATCACTGTGGCATTGATCAAACGTAGTCTCTAATTGGATTAAGGTGAGGAGCTGTTATGAAGCATATCCATCCTGTTGGTTCAAATGAACATCCTCCCGTTGAGCCTTGTTGTCTTGGAGTTGATATATGCAATTTTTACGACATCGCCGAGTGCCCTGTTGCGGATTGGTGCTATGTCGATAAAGAATCAAGCTGTGTTTTGCCAGCAGATTGGTGCGATCCAGTTGACGAGTAGTTTTGTGGCTAGGAACTATTTGGTCCAATTCAGAATAAGATGGGAACAAATACCAAAATCTCGTGTCTGGGAGGAGTTATGCCATTATTGCAAGGTCTCGTTGGATTAGCCTTTATACTTGCGTTATATCTGGCACCTTTTTTAATTCTATTCTTCATTATCCGACTCTTTCTTCGGAGAAAATAGGAGTGTCACGCAAACATTAGCGTAGCTTTCTTCCAATATGAGCCGAGCATTGGCAAGTGGAATAAGAAGCCCGACCGTTCGCCACATGAAAGTGATCGGACGGGCTTCTCTATTTAACCCGGGCCGCCACCCATAGCGGCTTTCCAAGCGTATTCTCAGTGCAAAGCAATCGTCAGTTTAATCCTATGCGCTGATACCGCATTTCATTTGTTCGGCTCGAATTCTACGGCCTGGCAACCCTCGCACTCTCCGGCAAATGGATTGAACGCGAAGGCAGAGATGATGTGTGCGTGGACATCGAGGCTGCTGTAGGCAACATACTGGGACATGGACCCCCGCTGCGCGTGGTATGCGGCCCGGCATATTCATTGCCGTCCAACCCCGTGTAGTTGCAGCAAAGGGTGGAACCTCAATGCTCAGCTCATGTTGTCCGTGGGACACGAGAATCGTAAGTACACTTTGGTGCGATTCTCACGCTGATACTGAGCCACCTGGAATAAGATACGTCGCGACAACACTTCGCTTCACCTCTGTCTCGACAAGATGACGTAGACTAAAGTTTCCTTTAGTAAGAGAACGAGAACTATATCTGAAAGCGTTGCGATGGCGTGAAGGCACCGAGTCCGAACCGCCTGAATGCTACGTGCATCTGCATCGCCTTTTTGTTATCTCTACCAGTTGGGTAGCACTACACTTGTCATCATTTACCCTGGTACATGCTGCCTAAATCCACTACCCCTTCTACCGCGCCGACCATCTCGTCATCGTGAGAGACAACGATGATCAGCTGGCTTTGCTTGTTGCGCTTAACATAGGCCGCAAGCTCGGCGCGGCTTACAGCGTCTAACCCAGTCGTGGGCTCGTCGAGTACCAAAACTGACGACTTGCGTGAAATCGCCGACCATAAGTACACTCGGCGCAGCTCACCGCCCGAAAGCGCGGAGCAACGTTTCCCGAGCAACTCCTTCACGCTGTTTTCCAGCGAAAGTAGGCCATCTACACCCCGGTGATAGGAAGAAAAGGGCGTGTCGAAATACTCTAACAGCTCTTTCACCGTTTCGTCCGGCGCGAAGCACGACTGTGGGCAGCACGATATCTCTCTCGCACGTATGTAATCCAAGTCGCATTCTTCGATTGGCACGCCGTTGTATTTTACTTTGCCTTTCGATGAGTATAGCCCGAGCATCAAGTAAAGAAGTGACGTCTTGCCTCTTCCGTTTTCCCCAACTATGCAATATGTACCAGGACCGGAAAACTTGAAAGAAAACCCGCCGAGGACCTCTCGGACAGATCCGTCTGGAAGGGCAACCGAGAATTCCAAATCAGATACCGAAATGTCATTTATTTCATCGAGTTTAGCTAAATCGGTCCGATTCCACCCCGATCTCTCCTTTTCTCTCGTCGCGATAGCCGTCCTATCCCATGATGCTTTGGCATCTTGATAGGATTTGAACAATGACATCATACTTTTCAAAGTCTTAAAGAGAACCGCGAAGTATGTACCGATGATAGTGTACTCGCCTATTGACATAGTTCCATTAATGATTCGTACTCCGGAAACAACAAGTATCACCGCTTGAAACAACGCTGCGAAAAGACCATCGAGCGATGTCAGAGAATATGATAGCTTTCCGGAGCGCAAAACTTTGGGAAAATAGCTCTTAAACCCAGCGTCGAGCGCTTGTTCGCTCTTGCCGTACGAAGATGACAGTTGAATGTTGAGAATCTGATTAAGCTGCGATGCAATTGCGGCGTAAAAGGCGCTGTCCGCCTCTTTCTTCTCATACGTGACCCTATACAAAAGTTTCCTCAACCCAGTAATTACACAGAAATACACGATGAGGAGAATGATGGAAAACACCGCGAGAGTTGAATCAATTGACCATATGATAAGCAATACGATGGGAATGGCTACAATGGACAGCGGCGCACTGATAAAATTCGCCAAAACGAAGGATGAGACCACGCTGGAGTCGGAAATAATCCGTTGCGTTGTATAGGCTGGATCGATGGTCCGACTCACCAAGTAATCGTCTCTTTCAAAACGCAAGACGGCCTCCCTGAGAAGATCAAAGGAAAGTCTCGTGGTTATGCGAATGGAAAGTGTTCCTGCAAAATAAGTAAAGAGGGTGGAGAAAACTCCTATTGACGCAACCAGGAGCGCGAAGAGTACGGCGTCTCTTTCGCTGCGGTTACCGAGAAGAAAATCTAAGAATTTCCCGTTCACGTATGGCATGGCATAGGAGAGAGCGGTTCCAATCACCGTGATAGCAATGAAGACGAAAGCCCCTTTTGCTCTGATGAACCTCGAGAGAACGCATCGAATCAAGGAAGGCCCCAATCTACCCGCCACAAAACATCAATCACTGATACCTTACACCTCAACACAACAGGAGCGAAGATTTGCCAATGAGACTGCTTTAAGATTGCCTTGGGCCAATACGATCTCAAGCTCTTCCTACAAGAGAGTCGGAATCGGACATCTCCTCCGACGAACCTGGCAATCGGGCGGTTGAAATATCTTTTTCAACCGCCCGATTGCCACAATAGATTTGAGCATCCGCCCACAAACGTCCGCGTTTTATACCCATCAAATCCTTTGCCTTTTGTCGTCTAGACTAGAAAAATCGCTCGAAATAACGCAACCGGCCTGCTCGCTTGAAGAAACCTAAGCCCGTAACGTAGATGTGCAAACTTCCGAAACGCCTTGCGCGGCATAGTGCGTATAAACTTCGTCAACCGCCTCAGAAATATCTGAGTATCGCGCCGGGTCAAAAGCATACGATGTCGCAGCTATACCCTGCACCCATTCGGAACGCGGATTAATTGAATAGCCACACAGCATCATCATACATGCATCTAGACCTGATTTCCCAAGTATCCGACGTATTGATGAGAGCATCGCGGGTCGCCCCTGCACCATCGTCGTCACCCCAATTAGCAGTATTTACCGTTTTTCTCTAAATGCGTATCGCCACCCTTAAGAATACGAAGTGTTTTATCCAGACCCGATTGTCCTCCATCTCAAACGAAGGGATAAGGAATCTCATCCGGAATCGGCAGTAACGGAGGATTCACAACGACAAGCGAAAAACATGAGTCATCTCTCAGAGGGGAGTAAAGGCTCCCCTCAAGCACCCTAGTTTCGTCATCCAAAGAGTTGATGGCAGTGTTTTTCTTACAAAGGTCGACAACAAAAGGGTTGATTTCTACAGATGTTACATCCATGCCACAGTTGGTAAGTATCAGGCCCTGTATTCTGGGGCCAGAACACAAATCGAGAGCCTTCCGTGCGCTCTGCGGTGTAAGGCGCCAATCTCAGCAAATCTGTCCCACAATACTGCGCTGAAGAACAAGACGGAACCCCTGAGCCAAACCCCCCTATACCTTATTAAGGCTAAGACAGGCAAGTTCACGCACCCGGCATATTCCAGAATAACATCCTATTGTTTTAGATGCTCTACAAGCATGAACAGCCGCGAATCGGAAAGATCTTCTAGTTTCGCCCCGACTGACCGCCAAGGGCCAAAATGGCCCCTCCATCCCCGGGCGACTGGCTCTGGCGCGCCGAGGAGTGTCCCCAAGTGCCGGCAGAAAAGAAACGTCCCTATCTGCCGGCTAGAGAGCACCGAAGAGGATGGCGTAGGTAGTGGATTCGCCGAGCTTGAGCTCGTCGCCGGGATTGAGTTGGGCGGAACGGCCGGGCTCGACCTGAATGCAGACGCGCGTGGCCCCGTTTACCACCACGGTTCCGTTGGTGGACGACAAGTCCTCGACGTGCCAGATATTTTGAGCATCGCACCAGATATGAGCATGGCGGGCCGAGACATCGTCGCCGACGTCGGTAATATCGCCCTCACCAGTGGCCAGCGCGCCAATCTCAACACCCTGCTCGCTCGGCTGAATCCAGCGCGGGGCGCTCACGACAAAACTGTTTTGTACGCGCAGCAAGCCCAAGGGGTGCGCCGGGGCGGGTTCGCGTTCGCCCGCGGTCATCGACATGCCAAGCGAACGCGGCGTGGATGTTCCTCCGCCACAGGTCGCGTGCGCGTAGTCGATGGCATAGTTCACCGAGGACCGCACATCCGCCGAACAACCGACGGCGACAAACAGCACCAGCACGGCCTCGGCGCGCTCGGCGGGCATGAGTTCCGCCGCCTGGGACAGGCGATCGAGCGCGTTGCGATAGAGATTCGTGTCCTGGTGGCACTCTTCGAGCGCGCGTACCATCGGTTCACCTGCAGGACCGCACACCATATTGATCACAGCCGTGGAGTCCATGGGATTGCGCTGGCGCAGGGCCAGTTGCGACATAATACGCGCAGCCGAGGTACCGTATTCGGCAAAGTAGCGCTGCTGAAGCGTGCCGACCGGCGCGCGAACGATAAAGCGGGAAACCCAAGAGCGATCGGCGGCTCGGCTCTGCGGGCTGCGGCCGTCGGCGAGCGGACGGGACGAAAGCACCAAGCCGCACAGCTCGATATGGCTCAGATGCGCCGCGCGCTTAAAGATGTCAAACATGGCCCCGCATGGGGTGAGCTCAACTTGAGATGCCATGACCTAAGCCTCCTTGGTCGTAGAAATAGAATCGGACGATACTTCGACAGGTCCGCCAAAAGTACGGGCAGCTGCGGCTCCACCGGCAAGCGGAGTCGCCATCTGGGCTTTTGTGCGTCGCGGTGCCGAAACGGGAAGTTCAAAGGCAAAGCCCATCGCAAGCAAAAACCACGTAAGCGTATAGGTTGCAACCAGAGCGGCAACAAGGCCGCCCATCACGGCGCGTTGGGAAAATACGCTACATGCAGCCACAACCAGCACCGGAACCTCGCAGGCAGAAAGCGCAAGCACACCCTGCAGGAAGCCCGAGCGCCGATCGCGCGCAAGTGCCCCCGCGGCAACGCCGGCTATGCCTGGCAGCGCCAACGCCAGTGCGGCAATAATACCCGGTAGTGACCCAGACCACACGAGCGATCCCAAAGTCGCCGTCACGCGAGCGCCCGACGCCAGCAGCGCGGCCGAAACCACGACCACAGCCCAAACCACGCCACAGACGACCGCCGCACCGATCATCGCCGCGCGACGAACCGCGCGGCCAGACGCATCCATGGGGCACGGCGTGAGCGGCTCGCCGCGGAGCGAACGACCGACATTTTGCGCATAGTGGTCACAAAACGCCGAGAGCGCCGCCTCGACCGCCGCCGGCTCGGGACGATCTTTTTGATGGCTGGACAGACAGGCCATCACCACGTCGAACAGCTGGGCATCGACAAACGCCAGCGCATCGCGTAGCTCTTCGGAATCCGGCTCAAGCCCTAGCTGCTGGGCCTGCTCGGCCGCGGCGAGCGCCACATCGGGCTCACGACGGAGCAGCTGAGTCAAATCACAACCGGGCGCATGGGCACCAATGGGATAGTCGGGCCGTGTGTCCATCTTGAGACGGTAGGGGCTCGCGATGTCGCGCGTCTTTTTGCGCGAACCCGAGGTGCCCGAAGTGCTCGGCGCGGCTTCGTATGGCGCGACGCCGGCAATGAGCTCGTAAACCGTACTTGCCGCGGCATAGACGTCAATCGCCGGTGACATACGCAAAGCGCGCAGGTCGGGAATATCGTCGGTGAGCATCTCGGGCGGGGCATAGGCAACCGTCGCGCGACGCAGCGTGGCATAACGCTCCGTAAACGACGCCTTGCCGCCGGTACCGGCCACGGCCGACGCAGGCTCAAGCGCCAGCGACGAGCCAAAGTCAATCAGGCACAGGTCAAAGGTGCCCTCGGCAAGCTGCCGGTCAAGCGGTAGACGCGCCGTACGCACCATAATATTAGCGGGCGAGATATCGCGATGGACAAAGCCCTCGCCCACCAGGCTCATACGGCAGAGCAGATCGAACAGGTCGCGACCCAGACGCGCCGCCACAAGCGGCGACAGGCGTCCGGCATCGTCCACGGCAAGTCGCGAACGCAAGCGGGCAAGCGTCTCGCCCTCGACCCATTCCATGACAATTGCAGGCACACCGTCGACCTCGCCCCAGCCATAGAGGCGGGGAAAGCCCTTAAGGCCCGAAAGGGCGCGATGGCATTCGTATTCCTCGCGAAACGCCGCTTTGAACTTGGCGACCAGCGCCTCATGGGCGGCGGCATCGTCAAACTCATCGCGCGTCGGCAAGATGAGCTGCTTGAGTGCCACGGCCTCGCCTTGGGCGTTGACGGCACGCGTCACGCGGCCGATACCGCCACGGCGCATGGTGGCATCGTCGGCAAACAGCATCGTAAAACGACGCAGATAGGCAGGCAGTTCGTCCTGACCGAGCGCAATGGCCGGCTCAAACCCGTCGACACGCGCCAGGCGCAGGCCGACCATGGAATCGCGACCGAGCGATTGTGGTGTGGTGGATGCAAGATCGGTCATCATAGGGCAAGCGCCGCCACGTTATTGTTGAAGTTACCGAGCGCGACGTCATCATCGCCGTAATGGCCGACCCATTGACATAGGTTGGTGTAACAGCCCCACAGATTGGCATACTGCTGATACCACTTTGACCGGGGCGAGAATGTCTGACGACCGAACTCGGCTCGAATGACAAACATCTCCCCGACCAGGCTGTCGCACGGTCTGGGATCTCCCGTAGAGTTATAGGTCGAGACCACGTCATTGGCACGGGAAACATAGCCGTCGAGCATGTTGTACTTGGTCACAAGCCAACTGTGAATGCTCTCTTCTTCAGCAGCGGAAAGGCCGCCGGAGTTTGCATCGTTGTCAGTGTTGCCGCCCGTCGAGCCGCCGTTTCCAGGCCCTCCGGTAGAGGAACCCGACCCAGAGCCACCGCCCGAACTCGATGAATCCGAGCCAGAGCCAGAAGTATCCGAGCTACCGGGCTTTCCGGACTGCTGGGCGTCCTGCTCCTTCTGCCGCTCGACCTTATTCACCGTTGCCGCCACGCTATTGTTGGACAACCAATCGATGATCTTGGTGTTGGTGAGCACGATGGTTTTGCCATTGGCAAGCGTGACTTCGTTGTCCGGGGCCTCGGCGCCGTCCGCATCGTCGGTGCCAAACACAATATGCCCGACCACACTTGCCCAAGCATATCCAGTCGTGGTGCCCAGATCGCTTTTGACCTCATGCCCCACGCGCGGTTCGCGTGCGGCATGCGCCTGCATCATGGACGGCACGGTCATGCCATAGGCAGAAACGCCAGCTATGACCAGCACCAGCGAGCACGATAGCAGTGCGTACGCCCGCGGCGCCAAGCCCAGTCGGCGTCGTATGCGCACCGCGGCGCCGCGCTTTGTCTGAGTGCCACCGGGCCGCATGCGTTCTCCTCCAACAAAAACACGCCGCTCGGGAGCGGCGCATTCATTCGAATCCATATTTGAGTGTATCAGCGAACCAAAAAGGTTGCGCAACGAATGGACAAATTAAGGATGCGAGCGGAAGCATCCATGCGATAAGCGGATACGAAGCATCTTTGTTGCACAACAAACTCACAGTCGCACGGGGAAATTATGACTACCCCGTGCATCGCGAGGAAAACATACGGCAGGAGCAGGCTCGCCACCTAAATCGTGCGACGGGCCTCGATGGCGCGCCCAAGCGTAAGCTCGTCGGCATACTCCAGGTCGCCGCCCACGGGAAGGCCGCTTGCCAGACGCGATACCTCGACGCCCAGCGGCTTGATAGTGCGGGCCAGGTAGCTCGCCGTGGTCTCGCCCTCGATATTGGGGTTGGTGGCGATAATGACCTCGTGGATATCCTCATGGCCCAGGCGCGCCAGCAACTCGCGGATATGCAGCTGCTCGGGACCGATCTTGTCCATGGGGCTGATCACGCCGCCCAACACATGGTAGAGGCCGTGGTAGCTGCCCGTGCGCTCAATCGCCTGGACATCGCGCGGCTCGCCCACCACGCAGATGCGGGTGGTATCGCGCATCGGGTCCTGGCAGATGGAGCACTCGTCGGCCGTGGCGTAGTTAAAGCAGCGGCTGCAAAAGTGGACCTCCTGCTTGACCTCCAGGATGGCCTCGGCCAGGCGGCGGGCCTCCTCGGCATCGGCCTCGAGCAGGTAATAGGCGATGCGCTGGGCCGACTTGGGACCAATGCCCGGCAGACGGCCCAGTTCATCGAGCAGTTTTTGCAGACTGTGATTTGCACTCATTTATATGTGTGTCTTAGAACGGCATGCCCGGGATGTTGAGGCCGCCGGTGATGGCGCCCATCT
>USPT01000021.1 GCA_900556705.1 uncultured Collinsella sp. | reverse complement strand
GCCGCGATCTCCATCGCATTCCGGAGCTCGATTTCGATCTTCCGCAAACCATTGCCTATATCGAGGGCGTGCTGGCACCGCTCACCTGCGAAGTGACCCATCCGTGCCCCAGCTGCGTCTGTGCTTTCTTCGACGCCGGCGTTGATGCCGCGCATGCCACGGCGATTCGCGCCGATATGGATGCGCTGTCCATCGCGGAAGCGACGGGAGCGGCCTTTGCCTCAACCCATCCCGGCAAGATGCACGCTTGCGGACATGACGGACACATGGCCATGGCGCTTGCCGCCGCGACGTATGTCGACCGTACGATTCGCGAGCATCCGGGCGCCATTAGGCGCAATGTTCTCTTTGTGTTCCAGCCGGCCGAGGAAACGACCGGTGGTGCCAAGACGGTATGCGAGAGCGGTGTGTTCGAGCGCTATGGGGCCGACCGCATTTTTGGCTTCCATGTGTGGCCCGATCTGCCCGCCGGCACGTTGGCGAGCTGCTCCGGTCCGTTGCTGGCGCGTTCGAGTGAGACACACATTCATATTCACGGGACGAGCATCCATATTGCTAAGACCTATGGCGTTCCGGTCGAGGAGTCGCACGATGCGGCGCTGGCGGCTGCCAAGTTCTTGGTTGCCGAGCGCGAACTGATGGATGAGCTGGGTGCCGATGAGCCCTGCATTGGCAAGTTCGGCCTGCTGCAGGCAGGCACCGTCTGCAATGCGGTGGCGGGGGAGGCCCATGTTGCCGGCAGCCTGCGTGTGTTTACAGACGACATGTTCGACCGGGCACGCGAGGGCGTGCGCCGCGTGCTGGACGATGCCTGCGCTGCAACGGGCTGCACGTACGATCTCGACTTTGCCGAGGGCTATCCGCCGGTCGACAACGACCCCGAGCTATTTGCCAGCGTCGCGCCTGCCTTGCCCGGGCTGCAGCTTATGGAGGAGCCGCTGTTAATTGCCGAGGATTTCGCGTTCTATCAGCGCCATTTGCCGGGCGTGTTTTTCCTGCTGGGCACGGGTATGCCAGAGGGCCAAGACAACCCGAGTGATTCGGATGGCTGCCCCGCCTATGCCACAAGCGCTCTGCATACCGATAGCATGCTCTTCGACGAGGAAATCCTACTCAAAGGCCTCGATGTCTATAAACGATTGCTTGTGATGGAGTGACGATGGAACGACGCCGACAGTCTGCCGTATATAGTCCGGGTGGATGCGGGTGCGGTTTGCTGCTGCTTCCGGTTATTGCTGTGAGCATTGGCGTGATGTTTGCGCTTGCCGGGCTTGCCGCGGCAGCACTTGTGCTGTTTATCACTGCCATCGGCGTGACGATTTGGCTTTATAGCAGTCGTGAACAGCGCCGCGCCGACGGTAAGACCAATGTAGGATGGATTGCCTTTTTGGTCATCGCCTACCTGCTGAGCATCAGCTATTTGGCCTTCTTTATCCTGTTGATGATCAGTGCCTTTACCGGGGAATCCGTCACGGTGGGTTGATCGCTGCCGGCAGACGGTCGCGCGCAGTGCGTTTGCTCGGCGTTTGGATAACTGCATTGGTCGTTTACCGCAGCCTTAGCTCTCAGCTAATGAATTCAAGTTCAATCCTTCCTACGATGTGCTGTGTACCGGCACGGTAGCCGGATCGTAGGAAGGATGAATAATGGCAAAAGAGGGAAAGAAGCCAATCGGTAAGATTGTCCTAGGCATCATCGTGGTGCTGGTTATTGTCGGTGCCGTGGGCTCTATGGGCGGCAACTCAACCGATTCGTCTGCGAGCGATTCGGCAAAACCTGCCGAGACGACACGGCAGGCTGAGGAGCAAAAAGAACCGCAAGAACCGTATACCATTGCTGACGAGGCTGAAGACACTTCCAATCAGTTTACCTATAAGATCACGGGCACCCTGACCAATAACACGGACAAGGAAAAGAGCTACATTCAGATTGAATATGTTCTGTATGATGCCGATGGCAACCAGGTTGGAACGGCTCTTGCAAACACCAATCATCTGAAGGCGGGCGGCTCCTGGAAGTTCGAGGCGCTGGGTACGGTGTCTCCCGACCAGGTTGCTAGCTGGGAGCGTTCGGACGTAAGCGGTTTCTAGCATGTTGCATGCACTGGGGGAGGTGAAGTCGTATGTCCGATAAAAAGCTGACCGAGGAGTTGCTCAATGAGCTTCTCGATGCGCCGAACATCGATGGCTATATCAGGGAGCACGACTTTGGCGCCCCGTCGCTTTCGGACTACCTGAAGCAGCTACTGCAGGAAAAGGGCTTGGAGCGCTCGCGCGTGGTCCGTATGGCTGATCTCAATGAGACCTTTGGCTATCAGATCTTTACCGGTGCGCGTCATCCGAGTCGCAATAAGGTGCTGCAGATTGCCTTTGCGATGGCGCTGACGCTCAAAGAGACCAACCGTGCGCTGACGGCTGCCGGGGTAAGCGTCCTTAACTGCAAGGACCGCCGCGATGCGATTATCATCTTTTGCATCGATCGCGGGTGCAGTCTCCAAAAGGTCAACGAGGAACTGTATCGCTTTGGCGAGGAGACGGTGAGTTAGCGGCTGATATCTGAGCCGGTAGAGCTGTCGAACAACGATGCAAACGAACGGGGCGCGGATGCCATGGGGTGTCTGCGCCCTGCGCTATGATGGAGGCTATGGATACTCAGAGCCCAACATATTCCGATGACGAGCTGACCGCAGCGCTTGCCGAGCACCTGGCGTCGCTCGATCGCGACGACAGCTATCGCGTGGAGCGTGTACTTAAGCGCTCGTCCGTTGAAGCAACCGAGCTCGTGTACTTTGAAGGAACCGGCGGTGGTTCGCTCGGCCCCTTTGTCCGTAAACGCATCGATGCTTCGGCTCAAATCGGCGGGGCATACGAGCGTCTGTTTGCCGCTCAGCGGGCAGGCAGGCGTTTTGAGCACCTGCCCAGAATCGTCGATTGTCGTCGTGTGGGCGACGAGCTCAACGTGGTTATGGAATACATCGAAGGGGAGACGCTCGGGGCGCTGGTGGACCGTCTGGGAGCCACCCCCGATTATGCGCGTGAATTGTATCCTGCCCTATGCGATGCCGTGGGCGAGCTCCACGCCGGTTTTGCAATAGCGGGGGAGACGTCGGCGCCGGTGATCCATCGCGACCTCAAGCCGTCGAATATCATCGTGACAGGTGCCAACTATACGCCTGATGACGGCCTGACATTTTCATCGCTGGTGATTATCGACTTGGGGATCGCGCGCGTATGGCGCGATGGCGCCGATGCCGACACCGTCAAGTTTGGCACGCGACCCTATGCGCCGCTCGAGCAGTATGGGTTTGGGCAGACGAGTGTGCGCAGCGACGTGTACGCGCTGGGCGCCCTGTTGTTCTTCTGCTTGACGGGAGTCGACCCTAAACCAGGGCTCGACATGCGCGAGCAATGCGAGGCGCGCGGTATTCCCACTCCACTTTCCGATGCCGTCTGCATGTCGATGGCGCTCGATCCGGCCAAGCGTTTTGCGAGTGCGGAAGCATTGGGACGGGCGACGCGCGCGGCATACGATCTGAGTCGCCCCGTGCGGCCTCCTGCGCCTGCGCCTGTCCGTACTCCAGACTCGGAGACAGTGTTGGCGTCCCAAGGGCTCCAGAAACCCGCAGGGCTTCCTGGCCCTGCCGCCTCCGCTGCATGCGGTCTGCTCTCTCGCGTTCCGGAGTCTCTGGGGCGCATTTGGAATACGCTCGTCTGCTTCTCGCTGCTTGTGTTCTTTGCCGGTAGCCACTTTGCCGTCTTTCACCCCACGGGAGCAAACCAAAGCTACCCGACGTGGCTTCTCATAATCGAGTATTTTTTCTTTGTCGATGGCCTTATGGTGCTTATGCATTTTGCGCTGCTCGATAAGCGCCGTCTTCGTCGGCGATTCGCATTGCTCGACAGCTATCGCGGCAAGAAGCTCGCGAAGCTCTTGCTCAAGGCATTGGGTGTGCTGCTCCTATGCATGATCGTCATAGTCGCGGTTGCCAATGCGACCGGCGTCGTCGATACCTCCGCTACCTAAAAGAAAAGGGCCCCATTGGGGCCCTTTGCAGTTGCACTTAGATGCGGTTCATCTGAGCGGCGACTTTGTTGTACCAGTCCTGCCACGTGGGCGGGCAGTACTTTTTGGCCGCTGCCGGGGTAAGGGTGGAGCCGTAGTTGGCGCCCAGATAGGCAACGTGAGCGGAGATGCCCTCGCTCCAGCTGCCAAAGCTGCGCCAACCGCCGCCACGGGCACTCCAGCCCCAGGCGTTGTAAGAATTGGCGCAATAAGCACCCTTGGTGCTCTCGATGCAGGCGATGGCGGGGGACCAACGGGGGTCGACACCGGTATTCCAAGCGGCGACGGCAAAGTTATAGCCCTGGCCTGCCATGGGGGAGCCGGCGAGATAATTGTCGATGCGGCTCGTCCACTCATTAATGAACGAATCGTAATCGGAGCTACCGGTATTGGCGTTGTTCACCGTGGTGTCGATGGTGGTGTTGGTGTTGGTGGCCTGGCTGCTGGAATTGCTGCCGCTTACGCCCTCGCCCGAGAGCTTTTCGGCGGCAGCGGCCTTATCGGCCTCAAGCTTGGCAAGCTCGGCGGCATTTTCCTGCTCGGCTTTTGCCTGTGCCTCGCTGCGGAGCTGCTGGGCCTGCGCCAGCGCATCCTCGGCGTTTTTCTGCTCCGCCTCAAGCTGAGACTTGGCCTGCTGGAGCTCGGCCTTGTTCTGCTCGAGTTCGGTTTGCATATTATTGAGCTCTTCGATCTCGTCGACGCTCGAGCTCGTGATCTGGTTGGTGTATTTGCAGGTCGTGATGAACTCACCCAGGCTCTGCGCGTTGACCAGGAAGCTCACGATGGGGTTAGTGCCCTTCTGGTACTTGTACAGATCGCGCATGGCGGAGCTTGCCTTGGCCTGCTGCTCGGGAAGCTTAGCCTCGATTTCCTCGATGCTTGCCTCATTGGAGTCAATCTGCTTTTGTAGGTCATCGAGCTTGGTGCGGGCGTCGTTGTAGGCGCTCGTAGCGGCTTCGATCTTCTGCTGGGCTGCGGAAAGCTGGTCCTGCGTTGCCTGCGAGGCGGCATACGCCGCAACGGGGGAGAGCATCGGCGTGGCCGTCAGCGCAACGGCGAGCGCGGCGCTCGTGATGATACGAGCCGGCTTCGACGCAATGAGCGCTGCGGTGCGATGATTCGAATGCTGCATCCAGTCCCTCTGCAATCAATCGTAGGTTATGGTTCGAACGGTATTCTACTACTGCTTTCGACCTCAACTTGAACCTTAAAGGTCCCAAAGGGTCAAGTTGAACTTGAGGCTTTGGCTTTGACCTGCAGTTATGATGAATTGTTGAGAAACCATAGAGTTCAACTTTAACGTTACAGAGCCCTGTTTGAGAGGAGTTTTGGGCTGTAAAAGCCATCTCAACGTGGGGTTTTATAACTACAGCGTGCCCTTCTGGCGAGCCCGCTCAATCTCTTCGAGGGCCTCGGCGGGGGTGAACGAACAGGTGCCGTCGCCGAGTTTGATTACCTGGATATCGTCGCCGGCGTAGACCTCTCCGCCCTTTAGTACCACGCCGAAAACGCCCTCGTGGGGAAAGATGCAGTCGCCGGCGAGATAGTAGATGGCGCAGCGTGTGTGGCAGGCCTTGCCGATTTGGCTGATTTCGACAAGCACCTCGCTGCCAAGCTTGAGCTGCGTGCCCAAGGGGAGCGAGAGCAGGTTGATGCCCCGGGTTGTGAAGTTCTCCCCAAAGTCACCCTCGTGTACGTCGAGCCCGCGTGCCTGCGCCGTCTGGATGGACTCCGCGGCTAAAAAAGAGACCTGGCGGTGCCAATGCCCGGCGTGCGCATCGGTGGCGAGGCCAAATTGCTCTATAACGGTGTCGTGTCCATCGGCGACGGGCGACTTGCGCGTGCCCTTGTGCGCCGACGTGTTGATTGAGACGATGCGGGCAGGCCCGTTGTAAGCATCGTTTGCCGTTCGTAGGGGAACGGCCGATTGTGCGCGTTCCTCCAGCTCGCGCTTCGCGGCATTGAGGATGGGATTATCGGTCGGATGGTCTTGGGGCACGTGTGCGCCTTTCGCTCGAAGATGTCAATACGATGAATCCTACAACAATGGTAGGTTCATTGCCCATTGTCATACAACGGTGAGCGCCGTCTTCGTGCTGGACGATTACGTCGATTGCCATAGATACGGTGGAGCTTTGGGCGCCGGCGGCTTGGCACGCTAGAATGAATCAGTTGCGCAAAGACCGCCCGTTGTGTGGGCAGTTCATGATAGGAAGTTTCCATGGCATTGCAGTTTACAGAGCGCGAGTTCATTCCCGTGCTGCTTGGTGGCGACATCAACGCCTATTCGGTGGCGCGCGCCTTCTACGAGGAGTACCAGGTCAAGAGTCTGGTTTTTGGCAAGTACCAGACGGGTCCCGCGTACCGCAGCCAGATTATCGACTACACGCCCAACGTGGATATCGATACCATGCCCGTGATGCTCAAAACCGTCAACGGCATTGCCCAAGCGCATGCCGATAAGACGATTGTCCTTGTGGGCTGTGGCGATAACTATGTTGCCCTCGTGGCTCAGGCCAAGGATGCCCATGAGTTGGCGGATAACATCGTCGCGCCTTACGCTCCCTATAGCATGCTTGAGCAGTGTCAGAAGAAGGAGATCTTCTACGAGCTGTGCGAGAAGCATGGCGTGCCCTATCCACACACGTTTACCTTTACCAAGGCGATGCTCAATGCTCAGGGTGAGGCGCCTGCCGAAGTGCTCGACCAGATCGATTTTCCTTACCCGATGATTCTGAAGCCTTCTGACGGCATCATGTGGTGGCAGCATGAGTTCGAGGGCCAGAAGAAGGCCTATGAGATTGCCGACCGCGCCGAGCTGGAACAGGTCATTCGCGATTCGTATGCCAGCGGCTACACCGACGATCTGATCTTGCAGGATCGCGTGCCCGGCAACGACGAGTACATGCGCGTGCTCACCAGCTATTCCGACCGCAACGGTAAGGTCCGCATGATGTGCCTGGGCCATGTGCTGCTCGAGGAGCATCAGCCCCACGGTGTCGGCAACCATGCCTGTATCATTACCGAGCCCAACGACGAGCTCATGGGCGGCGTGCGCAAGTTGCTCGAGGACCTTCACTTTGTGGGCTATTCCAACTTTGACGTTAAGTACGACGAGCGCGATGGCTCGTTTAAGTTCTTCGATTTCAACACGCGCCAGGGTCGCAGCAACTACTACGTTACCAACAGCGGCTTTAACGTTGCCAAGTATGTGGTGGACGAGTATGTGCTCAACCGCCCGTTTGAGCCGGAGTTTGTGACGGCGCAGGACGAGGCCCTGTGGATGGTCGTCCCCATGGGCGTCGTCGACAAGTACGTCAAGGATCCCGAGCTGCGCGCTAAGGTGCATCGCCTGGACAAGGAGGGCAAGGGCGCCGACCCTTCGTTTATGAAGGGCGACTTTGTCTTTAACCGCTGGCTGCGCATGTGGCACACCAAGCTGCGCCACTTTAAGCTGTTCAAGACGTATTACAAGTAGATGAGCGCGGCGCCCGTCCGGTTTGCATCGGGCGGGCGCGGGTATGATACGCGCAATTGCGCAAGCGTCACCAAGGAGGCGGCGATGGAAAAGCTGGGAGTTATCGGCGGCATGGGCGCCGAGGCCACGTCGTATTACTACGACCAGGTGGTGCGTCATACGGCTGCTGCCTGCGATCAGGAACATATCGACATGGTGGTACTCTCCAAGTCGACCATGCCCGACCGCACGCTGGCCATTAAGACCGGCGAGCATGCCAAACTGCTGGCGACCATGAAAGAGTGCGCCCAGGCACTCGAGTCGCTGGGCTGTGCACACATTGCCATTCCCTGCAACACGTCACACTACTTCTATGACCAGATCCAGTCGTTTACGAAGGTGCCGATTATCCACATGCCGCGTGAGTCGGTGCGCTATGCTCTGGCCGGTGCGGTGATGGGGGAGTGCGAGTTCGACCCCAACCTGAGTATGCCGGCCGAGCCGGTGCATAAGATCGGCATCATGGGAACCGATGGCACCGTGGGCGCGGGCGTCTACGGCCGCGAATGCGAGGCCGCGGGTGTCGAGGTTGTCTATCCCAGCGAGAAACGTCAGAACGATGTGATGTCGCTTATCTACGATGATGTGAAGGCCGGACGTGAGCCCGATATGGATAAGTTCGACCGCGTGATGTGGGAGTTCGCCCGTAGCGGCTGCGACCGCGTCATTCTGGCCTGCACCGAGCTCTCGGTGCTGCAGAAGTACCGAGAGATGCCCGAGATCACCCTCGACGCCATGGATGTCCTGGTGCGCGAATCCATCATCCGCAGCGGCGCCCCCTACCGCCTCTAGCTTCCGACCTGCCAAAAAGGGACAGGTTTATTTTGGTAGGTTTTATCTGGTGAAACAGTAAAGGCCTCGGCTCGTTTGGTGCGAGCCGAAGCCTTTTGCGTTGGGGCGGTTGCTGTCGGTGGTGAACTAGAACAGGAAGCCGATGACGATGAGGGCGATGCTGACGATGAGCACGGCGATGTCCAGGCCCTTGATGGGGTAGCGCTTGTACGAGCTGGCGCGCGTACGCAGATAGAAGCCGCGCTGTTCTGCCGCCAAGGCTGTGGCATCGGTCTTGCCCACACTCGAGATGAGCAGCGGCACGCACAGTGGCAGCATGAGCTTAAGCTTCTTGATGGGGTTCTTGGTGTCGTACTCGACGCCGCGTGCAGTCTGCGCCTCCATGATGGCGTTCATCTCCTGACCAAACACCGGCACAAAGCGCAGCGCCGTGGTAAAGGTGAAGGCATAGCGATACGGTACGTGCAGCACCTCGACGCAGGCGTTGGCAAGGTCGTTGAGCTTGGTCACCATGAGCATGAGGATGAGTGGTAACGCCACACCTAGCAGGCGCAGACAGGCCTTCGATCCCGTGATGAGGCCCGTGTCGGTGATAAAGCTCCACACCACGTTGCCATCGCGCATAAAGGCCAGCTGGAGCGCCAGCATGATAAGCGCGAGCGGAATCAGCAACTTGAGCAGCGAGAACAGACGGTCGACGACGCCGGCATAGGCACCCAGTGCAAGGGTGAGTGCCAAAAAGCCCAGCAGTGCCACGTAGGTGTCGGACAAAAAGATGCCGACGATGATGGCGGCGGCGAGGCCCAGTTTGACGACGGGGTTCAGGCGATGCAGCAGCGTATCGCCCGGCATGTAGTCGATGACGTTAACCACGGTGGACCATCTCCTTGGTAATTCGAACGACATCGGTGACCTCGCTCACCTGCGCAAAAGCGGGCGAGACGGAAGATGCCAGACGGCGCGAGAGTTCAATAACCTGGGGAGGCTCCACGTAGGCACGCCGCATGAGATCGATGTTCGAGAATAGCTCGTGCGTGCGGCCGCGGTCGAGGATGCGACCGTCGGCCATTACCACAATGCGCTCGGCAAAATCCGAGACGACTTCCATATCGTGGCAGACCATGATAACGGCGCAACCGCGCTCGGCCATGGTGCGCACTGTTTCCATGACGGTCATGCACTCGCGGTAATCAAGGCCGCTCGTGGGCTCGTCGAGCACGACGATCTTGGGCTCAACCACTACGACGGAGGCAAGCGCCACCATTTGTCGCTGACCGCGCGAGAGCGAGAAGGGCGCCTCGTCGGCCGGCAAGCCAAAGCGGTCGATGACGAGCTGGGCGCGACGCAGCGCCTCGGCACGGTCGATGCCGGTAAGCTCCAGGCCAAAGGCGACCTCGTCGAGCACGGTGTCCTTGCAGATCTGGCGGTCGGGGTTTTGGAAAAGGGTCGCGACCTCGCGAGCGATGCGGCTCGTGGGAACGGCTGCGGTATCCAGTCCCGTGACGCGCACGCTGCCCGAGGCGGGCTTAAGCAAGCCTGTGAGCAGTTTGGTGAGCGTGGTCTTGCCGGTGCCGTTTTGGCCGACGATGCCCACGAGCTCGCCAGGATAGAGCGTCAGGCTAAGGTCGTGTACGGCGGCTCCGCCATTGGGATAGGCAAACTCAACATGGTCGAAGGTGAGTACGGGTTCGGCGTCCTTGGCATGAGGGCGCAACGACGGTGCATGCGGGGAACCGGCGGGCGTCTGGGCTTCGATGGCCACGTGTGCGGGGTCGACTATGCCCGAAATCAGGCGCTCGGCCTCATCGACATCCAAGCAGGGGGTACCGCTTACCAGGCCATCAGCCTCGAGGCTATTGAAGATGCGCGTGACGCGAGGGCAGTCGACGCCGATGGCACGGAGCTCGTCGGTATGCGCGAAGACCTCGTGTGGCTCGCCCTGCAGCGCAATTTCGCCATGGTTGAGCACGAGCACGCGGTTGCAGTACTCCGAGAGCAGGGCGACCTTTTGCTCAACGACGACGATGGTGATTCCAAGTGTGCGGTTTGCCTCACGCAGCGTCTCGAAGACCAACGTGGAGCTGGCGGGGTCGAGTGCCGCGGTGGGCTCGTCGAGAACCAAGACGCGCGGACGCATGGCGAGGATGGCGGCGATGGCTACCTTTTGCTTCTGTCCGCCCGAGAGGGTGGCGATCTCGCGGTCGCGCAGGTCGCTGATGCCGACGGTCTCGAGCGTTTCGCTCACGCGCTGCTCGATCTGGTCGTGGGGAACGCCAAAGTTCTCGAGGCCAAAGAGCATCTCGTCCTCGACGACCGAAGCGACCATCTGCGTGTCGATATCCTGCAGCACGCTGCCGACGATTTGCGACACGTCGGTCAGCGAGACCTCGCAGGTGTCGTGGCCGTCAACCATGACGGACCCAAAGAACGTGCCGGTGTAGTGGTGGGGCACGGCACCCGACAGGCAGGCAGCAAGCGTGGACTTGCCGGCGCCCGAGGGCCCGATGATGCCGATGAAATCTCCCTTGTTCACGCTGAGCGAGATGTGGCTGAGCGCCTGCTCGGTTTGCGTGCCATAGGAGAACGAGACATCGTCGACGTTGATGATCGTTTTCATGGATACCTTTCATAGTCAATGGACGTTCTTACATGACCAGTCGTTTAAGAACGTCCCCAAAAGCTAGTCGTTTGGGACAGTCTTTGGTGGTGAAGCACGGAGACGGCTTTACGAGGGGCCCCAGGTTGGCGCGAGAAAGAGGAGCGAAGCGTACTTGGGTACGCGAGCGACGAATGAACGCCAAGATGGGGTGGCTCGTAAAGTCGAACGGGCTAGTTGAGCTTCAGGGCCTTCTGGATGGGCAAGTAGAGGGCGCCGACCAGAATGGCGTTAAAGACGGCGGTCATGGCGACGACGGGCAGCATGGCGGCGGCGAGCTCGCCTACCACGCCGAGCATGGCCATCTTGATGACCATGAAGATGGCGCCGGAGACAAAGGTGGTCAGGAAGGTTGCGACAATGGCGATGGCGGGCTTGACCTGACCGTTCTTGCCGGCGGCGTTGACGATGCCGGCCATGAGCATGGCGGCGATGCCCTCGGCGGCAAAATCAACGAACGGCGAAGTAGTGGTGATCTGGATCACGGCAGCCGAGATAAGGCCAATGACGAGCGCCTGGCCGATGTTGGGGCGAACGACCAGGATGGTGAGGCAGAAGGCCGAGATGATGAACTCGGGGCTGATCATGCCACCCGAGATGCCCGAGATGGCCTTGCCGACGGTGAAGTTGAGGATGAAGCCGGCAGCGAGCAGGATGGCGAGCAGGACGAGGGCGCGGACGTCGAGTTTGCCGCGGTCGGCGGTCTGGACGGTGCGGGGCTGGGCGGCGGTGGTGTTCTGAGACATGGTGAAAATCCTTTCGGAATGGGGGTGCAAGAGAAAAGCGGAGGCGCGTGATGCGAATGCGATCGGGCTCGAGATAGAAAAAGGCCCCCGGTC
>USPT01000020.1 GCA_900556705.1 uncultured Collinsella sp. | reverse complement strand
GTCTGCATAGGCTATATTCGAGGGGTACGTTCGCGTACCCCTCTTTTTTTGTCGCGATACCGTTACTTGTTTGTTGGGAGCGCCCATGACTGCGCCGTCTGATTTCAATTCGATTTCCGAGCTTGACGCCACGCTCGTATTTCGCGTGGCCTATGATGGCTCATCGTATAGCGGATTTGCCGAGCAGCCGGGACAGACGACGGTTGCGGGTGAGCTACGTCGAGCCATCGAGACGCTGCTTCGCCGTCCGATCGATTTGACGTGCGCGGGGCGTACCGATGCCGGCGTGCATGCCGTGGCTCAGTACATCAGCGTGCCCGTAACGGACGCTGAGCTCGCGTGTACGCGCCGTAGGTGGCTGCGGGCTATGGATGCCCTGCTGCCCAAAGATATCGCCATCAACGAGGTCTACAAGGCTCGTAAGGGCTTTTCTGCGCGCTTTGACGCGCGTTCCCGTACGTATACGTACCGTATTGCCGATCGCGATGCACGCCCCGTGCTGTCCCGCGGTGCCGTGTGGTGGCATCGCTATCCCCTCGACGTCGATGCGATGGCGGCCGCCTGCCCTGCGCTTTTGGGCGAGCAGGACTTTAAAAGCTTTTGCAAGGTTGCCTCTGCCGTGGGCAAACCTACGCACCGCTGCGTAATGCGCGCCGAGTTTGGCCATGAGGTTGCGTTTGGCGAGGACATCCTGACGTTTACCATCGAGGGCAATGCGTTTCTGCATTCGATGGTCCGTACGATCGTTGGCACGCTTGTCGAGATTGGCATGCATCGCCGTGAACCCGAGTGGATGCGCGAGGTCATCGATGCTTGCGACCGTACCGCTGCGGGCCCCACGGCTCCTGCCTGCGGCCTTACGTTTATGGGCGTGGATTACGATCCCGCCGAGCTTGTCGTGCTCGACTAGGGGAGGGCTCGACGCGCCGTTCGTCGGCACCTGTCATCTGTGGGCTGCGCGTGTGCAACATCTGTTCTTGGCGTGCAGTGCAACCGGTGTCTCATTGCTTTTATTGCCGGGGTGTACCATGAACGACAGTTTGATTCATTGCTGTCGAGAGGACGGATAACTTGGTTCGACGTGGCTCGCATCCGCGACTTTCGGTGATCCTTGTAGTAGAAGGTTCGCCCAGCTATGCGATGCGTGCGCTCGAGAGTATCCAGAACCAAGACCTCTATGATTTGCAGATTGTCGTTGTCTGCCGCGATGCTGCGCCTGGTGTGCGCCATTCGCTTCAAGTTGCCGCCGACAGGGACATCCATATTGATTTGATTGACGTCGAGGACGCGAAGCGCGGCGCTTGTCTTCGTGCCGGTTTTGCTGCCTCGCGCGGCTCTCAAATCATCGCCATGAACGCCGATGAGTGGTTTGCTCCGCAGTCTCTTTCCAAGATGGTCGATATCGCGTGCGATACTGCGGCAGACATAGTGCTCCCCACGGTGTCGCTCGACCGCTATGATGCACATCGAGAGCGCCATTCGCGCGTCTTGGATGCTGCTCATATTTCCATTGATAGCAAATCTTCGATGGTGACCGGGCTGTCCCAGTTGATTTTAGGCGGCCTAGTCGTTCAGACCTCTGGCGTGATGTATAGCCGTCCGCTGTTTGAGGCATGCCTTTTGTACGACAAGGCGTTTCGCACAGTTGGGTTTATGGCGTGCTCGCTCTCGCGGGCGCAGCGCGTCTCCGGATGCGGCGACGCTTGTTTCCACGCGGCGGCACCTAAGCTTACAGATGCCTTTGATCCCACCATGTATGCCAAGGTATCCGATGACACCCGGGCGCTCGACGAGCTTACGGACTCACTCTCGCAAGCAGATAGCGGTGGTCGGCTCAAGCTGGCAACCCAAAAGTTCTACTTTGCCGGACTGGTCGCCTGCATCGAGAATTTGTGTCTGAGCCCGCATGGGGTGTCGTCAATCGAGCGTTCCGCCCGTATGCGTGATATGCTCGAGGCGCCTCGAACCCGTCAGATGGTCGCCGCGCTCAAGGATAACCATCGGGGGCTCGGTCTGTTGTTTGGGCCGATCGCCAGCGCCAAGCCCGCGCGCTGCGTGATGTGTACGCATCTGGCAGCTTTTCTTAACCGGACGGGCGCAAAAACCGCCTAAACGGCTCATCTCGAAACAAATTTGCATAGAATTGTTTCGAAATGCGTTCTTATACACAAAAGCCTTCAAATAGCGTTAAACTATTCAATCACTGATTGATTGTCTCCGCCATCTTTTGGAGAGAGGGTTTGTATGGCTAAAAAACGCAATGGGCGCCAGGATGCCATTAGAGATATTGTGCGCAATAAGGACGTCCGCACGCAGCGCGTGCTGGTCGATGAGCTCCGCGCTATGGGCTTTGATTGCACGCAGGCGACTGTCTCTCGCGATATTGCCGATATGGGGCTGCGTAAGCTCCCTGAGGGCATCTATGTTCTGGCAGAGGACCTGCACCTGCAGCGTATGGTTTCCGAGCTCGTAACGGGCGTTCTGCGCACCGATAATCTGGTTATGATCAAGGCTCAGCCTGGCACGGCTTCCGGCATCGCCGCCGCCGTTGATGCGGCAGAGCTGCCCGATGTGCTTGGCTCGCTTGCCGGCAACGATACGATTTTGGTTATTGCCCAGACGGCCGAGGACGGCGAGCGTCTCGAGGCGCTGATCAATAAGCTGAGCAATTCTCGCAAGTAGGCGTGCGGGTCGTGCGCTCGGCACTGTGTGCGTGACATGGTGGCTTGTAAGGGGGTATCGACGTTGGTCGGTACCCCCTATATTGTTTGCCGGTATAAAGACCGTTCACCAGGTCGCTTTAAACTAAAAGGCCCCCGAGCAGTTTAATAAGCTGCTCGGGGGCCTTGTTGCTAATGGCCGGATGAATTTCTAGCCAACAGTATCGTCAGGCGTGGGCGAGGGGTCGGGAGTGGGCGTAGGCGTGGGCGTAGGCGTGCCGCCATCGCCGCCGGTCGAACCACCAGTGGAGCCGCCCGTCGAGCCACCGGTCGTTCCGGTGCCGCCGGTGGTGTCGCCGCCCGTGGTCTCGGTGGTCGTGGTCGTCGTGGTGGTCGTTGTGGTGGTTTCCTCTTCGTCCTCGTTCTCGTCCTTGTCGTCGTTCTCCGTCTTCTTGGTGTTGTTGGTGCCGTAGAACTTCCAGACGCTGTTGTTCTTGTAGGTGGGCGCCGTTCCGGTCGCAAACTCCTCGCGTTCGGTACCGGTCAGAACGGTGTTCATAAACCGCTTAAAGACAGGCAGGTTGGTGCTGTCGCCCAGCAGGTCCGTGCCGTATTTTTGGATGGGGATCTCGCCCGCGGAATAGCCGGTCCACAGGGCGCACGCCAGCTGCGGGGTATAGCCGCAGAACCACAGGTTGGTGGTGTTGTCGGTGGTGCCCGTTTTGCCGGCATAGGGCTGGTTGACGCTCAGGGCGCCAGCAGCACCCGTACCGCCGCCCTGCATGACGCCGGACAGAACATCGGTGACCGCGGCGGCCTCGCCCTCGGTAAGCACCTGTGAGGGATTGTCCGTGTGCTGGTACAGCACCGAACCGGTACGAGAGTCAATCTCGGTGATGGCGATCGGCTGGCGATAGTAGCCGCCGTTGGCAAACGTCGCGTAGGCGGCGGCCATCTCGAGCGGCGAGATCGAGCCGGTGCCGAGCGTCATGACGGGAACGTCCTCGATGTTGTCCTTGGTGGGATCGATGCCGAGCTTTTTGACGAGCGAGATGATCTTGCTGTTGCCGACGGCTTCCGCCACCTGGATGTAGCCGGTGTTGGAGGAGTATGCCGTCGCCTGCTTAAGCGTGATGTTGCCATAGCTATGGTTGGCGTAGTTTTGGACCTCGGTCGTGGTGCCCTTGGCCTTGAGCGGCGAGTTGCAGTTGAGGGTGACGTTGGGGTTCATGCCGTTTTGGATGGCAGTTGCCAGCGTAAAGGCCTTAAAGGTGGAGCCGACGGGACGCTTGGCCGTGGCATGGTTTACGTGGTTCTCGTCGGCGTTGTAGTCATAGCCGCCCACCATGCACTTGATGTAGCCGGTCTTGGGGTCGACGACGACCATGCCCATGTCCAGGCCGTCGAGTGAGAGCGTGTCGAGCTGCTCGCGGACGGCATTCTCTGCCACCTGCTGCATCGTGGGGTCGATGGTGGTCTTGACGGTCAGGCCGCCCTTAAAGAGCACGTCGGTCGAGAACTCCTGCTCCAGCAGCTGCTTAACATAGGCGACAAAATAGGGCTGCGAGTATACGTCGACGCCGCTGCCCGAAATCTCGGTCACGTTGAGGGTGATGGGCTCGGCCTGTGCGGCATCGTGCTCCTCCTGGGTGATGTGGCCCAGGCGCAGCATGTTGTCGAGGACCTTGTTGCGGCGAGACAGTGCTAGGTCGGGGTTGACCGTGGGGTCGTACTGCGAAGGCGAGTTGGGAAGGCCGATGAGCAGCGCGGCCTCGCTCAGGGTGAGGTCGGCGGCGCTCTTGGACAGATAGGTCTCGGCTGCGGCCTCGATGCCGTAGGCGCCGTGACCGTAATAGATGGTGTTGAGGTACATCATGAGGATCTCGTCTTTGGAGTACATGTCCTCCATCTTGATGGCGATGTAGGCCTCGCGCACCTTACGCTCGATGGTCGAGTCGAACTGCTCCTCCTGCAGAATGGTGTTGCGCACCAGCTGCTGGGTGATAGTCGAGGCGCCTTCGTGCCCGCCGCCGAGGGTTGCCACCGCAGCACGCGCGATACCCCACAGGTCGATACCGCCGTGCTCGTAGAAGCGCTCGTCCTCGACGTCAACGGTGCCCTGCAGCACGTAGGGGGAGACCTCGTCCTTGGTGATGGACTTGCGGTTTTGCGTGTAGAAGCTTGCGATCTTGTTGCCGTTGCAGTCGACGATCTCGGTGGGCTCGCTCACCAGATACGCGTTGGCGTCGGTGTAGTCGGGCAGATCGGACAGCCAGCGGTTGACGTTGCCGACCATGCCGATGCCAAATGCCACGCCCGCGATAAGCAAAAAGCCCAAAAACGAGAGCAGGATTATGGGCAGAGCATGCGTCTTTGAACGGCTGCGTCCCTGTCGTTGGCGAGGACCCATATATTGACCTCCAGGTATGTCGTGCCGGGCGGCGGATGTGCCGTCGAGGCAGGATGGACATAAGTTATTACACGATAAACCAAACGGGGCGCGCGAGGCCTCGTGTATGCTGGAAGACGGCATTTTTCAGAGTGAATGCATACCTTGGTAAGGAGTTTGCCGATGGCGATTCGGGCGATGGGGCCGAGCGGACAATACGAGACTGGATTGGATGCTGCCGGTGCGGCGCTGCCCGAGCTGCTGGCGCCGGCGGGCGGGCTCGACCAGATGCTTGCGGCCATCGCCGCGGGTGCCGATGCCATCTATGCGGGGTTGGGCGGCTTTAACGCCCGCGTGAGCGCCCATGGCTTTACGGATGACGAGTTTGCGCGCGGTTGTGCCGTGGCGCATGCCCATGGCGTGCGTGTGTACGTGACGCTCAACGTGTTCGTGTTTGACGATGAGTTGTCCGACGCGGTGGCGTTGGGAGCTCATGCACTGGAGCTGGGCGCCGATGCTCTGATTGTCGCCGATGCCGGGCTGGCTTGTGTACTGCGCACGGCGATTCCCGGGATCGAGATTCACCTGTCCACGCAGGCGGGCGCTCATAGCGAAGGCGCCGTGCGGCTTGCCGCCGATGAGCTGGGGGTCGAGCGCGTGACGACGGCACGCGAGCTGACGGTCGACGAGATTGCGGCGCTATGTGCCACGGGCGTGCCCATCGAGGTATTCTGCCACGGTGCGATTTGCATCGGCTATTCGGGGGCGTGCGAGTTCTCGGCCCTGCGGCGTGGGCGCTCGGCGATGCGCGGCGACTGCACGCAGCCGTGCCGTCTGGCGTACGACCTGGTGGACGAGGCGGGACAGAGCGTTGTCGCCGTCGAGGGAAATCGCCTGCTGTGTCCGCGCGACTATTTGGGTATTGCGCATCTGCCCGAGCTTGTAGATGTCGGCGTGGCGTCGCTCAAAATCGAGGGGCGCATGAAGAACCCCGACTATGTATTCAACGTGGTGCGGGTGTGGCGCCGGGCACTCGATATGCTGTGCGACGGCGCGTGGGACCCCGGTGCCGTGGAAGGGCTTGAGCGTGAGCTGGGAAGGTCGTTTAACCGTGGGTTTACCGATGCGTACCTGCGAGGGCGTTCGGGTGCCGAGCTGATGAGCTTTGAACGCGCGATCAACCAGGGCGTGCGCGTGGGCCGTTTGGTTGCCGTGGGACACGAGGAAGTGACCGTCGAGCTCGATGCTGCCGTGGCGGCGGGCGATACGCTCGAGATCAGGTTTTACCCGGGCGCCGACGCTCGGCCCGATGTACCTAAACGCTGGCCGCAAGTTCCCTGCCCGGTGGATGCCGCGGCGGGGGAGCGCATCGTTGTCCATTGCAAGCGTAAGGTCGATGCGGGCTGCGAAGTGTATCTGATTCGCAGCGCTGGTGTGCTTGAGCAAACGGCGGCGGCGCTGGAGTGCATGCGGGCCGAGGCCGATGCGGTCGTGCTTGCGAAACGCGCTGTCGAGACGCTGCCGTTTGCGGGCGTTCTGATGGATAGCGGCACGCAGCCGGAAGAGTCGGCAGAGTCTGCCGCCGCTCGTTTGGTCTTTGCCTGGCAGCTGATGGACCAGGACCCGCACGACGAGCTCGACCTGTCCGATGCGACTGTTGTGCTCGACGAGGTCTGCCGTGTGGGCGATATCGAGCGGACTCGGTCGCTCATGCAGCGCGCCGGCCGCGTCGTCTGCCGCAACCTGGGACAGGTGGTGATCGCTCGCGAGCTGGGCGTGACGTTTGACGTGGCGGCGCCGGTGTTCTGCGCGAATCGGGCCACGTTTACCTGGCTGCGCGGACTCGGTGCGGGGCGGGTGTACTTGCCGGCCGAGTTGCTCGGCAATGATGCGGAGCGTATTGCCGAACTGGCTGCTGAACCCGGCGTCTTGGGTCCGGTCGACGCCGACCGTCCCGAGCTTATGGTGTGCGAGCACTGCCTGCTGACCGCCGAGGGCGTCTGCGCCACCGATGCGACGGGACAGGTTCGTTGCCGCGACTGCTTGCGTCGTCGGCAGGTACGCTATCTGGTCGAGCGTGGCGGTACACGTCTGCCAGTTGCCATTGACGCATGCGGCAGGACGAGGATTTTCCTGTCGTAGGTGCCGCGTCGCGTCAGTTTGTTATCATAAGAGAGTTTATGGACTTCCAGCACCGCCGTTTTCGGCGAGGGTGCTATAGCAAAAGGAGGATACCCAATGCTGTCTGTTGACGAGCAAATGCGTATCATCACCTCGGGCGCCGCGCAGATCGTTCCCGAGGCCGACCTTCGCAAGAAGCTTGAGAAGGGCGAGCCCCTCAACATCAAGCTCGGCGTCGACCCCACCAGCCCCGACCTGCACCTGGGCCACGCCGTGCCGCTGCGCAAGATGCGTCAGTTCCAGGACCTGGGCCACAACGTCACCCTCATCATCGGCAACGGTACCGCGTTGATTGGCGACCCTTCGGGCAAGAATTCCACCCGTCCGCAGCTTTCGCAGGAGCAGATCGAGGCCAACGCCGAGACCTACGTGAGCCAGGCCATGAAGATCCTGGATCCCGAGAAGACCACCATTGTGCACAACGGTGACTGGATCCTTTCGATGGACCTGGCCGGTCTGCTGCAGGTGTGCTCCAAGTTCACCGTCGCCCGCATTCTTGAGCGCGATGACTTTACCAAGCGCTACCAGTCTCAGACGCCGATCGCCCTGCACGAGTTCCTGTATCCCGTGATGCAGGCTTTCGACTCCGTGCAGATCAAGGCCGACGTGGAGATGGGCGGCACCGACCAGCTCTTCAACCTGCTCGCCGGCCGTGAGCTCATGGAGAAGATGGGCATGGAGCCGCAGATCGCGCTCACCATGCCGCTGCTCGAGGGCACTGACGGCGTGCGCAAGATGTCCAAGTCATACGGCAACTACATCGGCCTGACCGACGCTCCCAAGGACATGTTCGGCAAGACCATGTCCATCCCCGACGAGATGATCGGCAAGTACTATCGCCTGGCGAGCTCGCTCACCCCGGCCGAGGTCGACAAGATCGACGCCGCCCTGGCCGACGGCTCTGCCGATCCCTATGAGCTCAAGCGCGCTCTGGGCCGCGACCTGTGCGACACCTACCACGGCGCCGGCGCCGGCGACGAGGCTCAGGCCGAGTTCGACCGCGTATTCAAGGAGGGCCAGCTCGCCGACTTCCCCGAGAAGCACGTTGAGCTGACCGTCAACGACGAGGGCCAGATCTACCTCGCCGGCCTGCTCAAGGACCTGGGCCTTTCGGCGAGCGCCGGCCAGGCTCGTCGCGATATCGACGGCGGTGGCGTCAAGATCAACGGCAAGGCCGTGGCTCCCAAGAGCTATAACATCGATCCCAGCGCCCTCAAGCTGGGCGACACCCTCTCCGTAGGCAAGCGCAAGGGCTTTAAGTTGGTTTAGTTACGCGGTTTTACCAAACCGCGTAACGACTCGACGCTGCGCGGGCCGCATTTGGACAATCTGACGTTCAACTTCAAGGGCGCGACCAGAAGGTCAGCGCCCTTTCGTTTCACGTCACCTTGTCTCAAATGCGGCCCGCTCGCTGTCGTTGCCAAAACATCGGCGCTTCCGTGGTTGGCACTTGGGGACGTTCCTTTTGTGCCGGCACTTTGGGACACTCCTTGTCATTGGTGCAAAGTAACCTGCCCCCATTGCGCCAAGCGGCGTGTGCCGTTAAGCGGAGAGGCGTATTGTTGACCCATCGTTTGGGCATACAATGGCTATTGGTTTGCTGCGGTGAAGGTCTGTCCGCTCCGCAGCTTTTTTCTACGGTTAAAGGAGTATGTATGTCCGTTGAGGTCATGAGGTCTGTGATCGAGGCCGCCGAGGGGCGCGTGCCCGTCGACACGCTGTTTACCAATGCGCAGATTGTCGACGTGTATGGCCAGCGTGTGGCGCCCGGTAGCGTTGCCGTCAAGGACGGTGTAATCGTCGGCGTGCTCTACGATGGTCGCGACGATGCCGCTGGCACCTACGAGGCAACTGAGGTCATCGACTGCCAGGGTTGCTATCTCACTCCCGGTTTTATTGACGGGCATCTGCATATCGAGTCTTCGAACATCCGTCCCGCCGAGTATGCTCGCATGGCCGCGACGCGCGGTACTACCACCGCCATTGCCGACAGCCACGAGATTGCCAATGTGGCCGGTCTCGACGGCTTGCGCTTTATGATAGAGGATGGCCGCCGCGCACCCATCTCCATCAAGTACATGATGCCTTCGTGCGTGCCCGCGCTGCCCGACGAGCAGGCCGGTGCCGTTATTTCGGCTGCCGATATGCAGGCGTTTTTTGCCGAGCATCCAGGCGATGTCTTTGGTCTGGGCGAAATGATGAACCTGCCGGGCGTCTTTATGGCCGACCCCGAGACCTGCGCTCGCATCGATGCTGCCAACCAGACGCCGTCCAAGCAGGTTGACGGCCACGCGCCGCTCGTTGCCGGTAAGGACCTCAATGCCTATGCCGCAGCGGGCATTATCGCCGACCACGAGTCGACGATTCCCGAGGAGGCACTCGACAAGCTATCCCGCGGCATGTATGTGATGCTGCGTGAGGGCACGTGCAGCCACGACCTGGCCAATTTGTCCCCGATGCTGCTGGAGAATCCTGCCCGCGCCCGCCGCTGCTGCTTTGCGACCGACGATCGCGCTCCCTCCGATGCTCTTTCGACCGGCATGATCGACAATGCCTGCCGCGTGGCTATCGAGGCCGGTATCGACCCCGTGGTCGCCATCTCTATGGCGTCCCTTTCCACGGCTGAGGCATTTGGCCTGGACCACGGCTGCCGCGACCCGCACGAGCTCCGCGGCGCGATCGCTCCGGGCAAGCGCGCCGACCTGCTGGTGCTCGATGACCTGACCTTTGCCACGGCCCCGCATCGCGTATATGCCGCCGGTGCTCTGGTGGCGCAGGATGGCACCTTTGTGGGCGAGATCGCACCCGAGACGGCCGAGGTCGCAGCGCTTGCCGATGAGCTGCGTGCTTCCGTTAAGCTGCCGAAGCTATCGCTCGACGTGTTCGACTATGCCTTTAAGCCGGGCGAGGCGGTTATCGATGTGATCCCGGGCATGGCTATCACGGGCATGGTCCGTCCCGAGAGCGCCGAGGACTTGCGTCGCATTATGCTTATCGAGCGCCATGGCCGCGGCGTGTCGCTGCAGGCCGAGGGCGCCGATGGCGACGGTCCCGCCGGCATGGGGCTCGTCGGCAAGCATATCGGTCGCGGCTGGGTGCGCGGTTTCACCATCACGGGCGGTGCCATTGCCTCCACGATCGGCCACGACTCGCACAACGTGTGCGTGGTGGGCGACAACGCTGCCGATATGATGACTGCCGTTGAGGCCGTGGGCCAGGGCGGCCACGTGCTGGTGCGCAACGGCGAGGTCGTGGCGCGCATTCCGCTGGCGCTCGGTGGCCTGATGAGCGAGGGCACGGCCGAGGACGTTGCCGCGCAGCACGATGACTTTATGGTCAAGGCGCGCGCCATGGGTATTGAGCCGCCGCTCGACCCCATCATGGGCATCATCTTCCTGCCCCTGCCGGTCATCCCGACGCTCCGCATCCGCCCCGAGGGCATGTTCGACGTTACAACCTTCACCTACGCCGACTAGTCATCGGGGACGTTCTTAAACGACTAGTCATTGGGGACGCTCTTTGGCGGGCTGCCTGACGCTGCGACCGTAGGGCCTCTGGCATGTGTGAGCTATTTGCCAGGTCCTTGTAACGTTTACGCCCACGGAGTCTTATTTGAGCTCCCTTTGGGTACGTTGGAATCGGATACGCGTTCGATTCCAACAAGCCCGAAGGGAGCTTTTCTATGTTTAAACTGATTGCATCCGATATGGACGGCACACTGCTTGACGAAAACGGCCAGGTGCCTCCCGAGACCTACGAACTGATTCTGGCGCTACACGAGCATGGTGTGCATTTCGCTGCATCGTCAGGTCGTCGCTACGATCGCCTGTGCGAGTTCTTTGCGCCCGTTCGCGACAAGATGGACTTTGTCGCCGCTAACGGCGCCCAGGTCTACGCCGACGGTAAGATGGTAGACCGTGAGGTGTATTCCCACCTGGCGATTCGAAGGCTCGCCCAAGCCGTCAGGACGTTTCCCAATCTGCATCTTGCGCTCTTTGACCGAACCAAGTCCTTCCTGCTCGATGACGAGTGCAAGTTCGTGCGTGAGGTCGATAAGGACCTTCCCAATGCCGAGCGCATTTGGGAGCTGCCCGATCCCAGCGTAAATATCATCAAAGCGAGTATCTTTTGCGACGACAGTGCGGTTATGGACAGCGCGTACGTGCTACAGCGCGAACTTGGTCAGCTCTTTACTTTTGCGCCTTCGGGCAACGCGTGGATCGATGCCATGCAGCCTGGTGTGTCGAAGGCCTCGGGTATCGCGCAGCTCGCGGAGCATTACGGCATTGGTCGCGACGAGGTCATGGCGTTTGGCGACTCGATGAACGACTACGAGATCATTCGCTTTGTCGGCACGGGCTGCGCGATGGAAAACGCGCGCCCCGCGCTCAGGGCGGTGGCCGATCGTGTGGTGGGTTGTAACCGCGACCACGCCGTCCAGCAGGAGCTCCGTCGCGTGCTGGAGAGTCTCTCCTAATCCGGCAGATGGGGACGTTCCTTTTCTGCCGGCAGTGGGGGACAGTCCTTGCAGCTTTTTGCGAAGAGTGTCCCCAGTGACTAGTCGTTTAAGAACGTCCCCAGTGACTGGCCGATGACTAGGCGAGGGCGGCCATGATGGTGCGGGCGACGCCGTCGTGGTCGTTGTCGTATTCGGTGATGGC
>USPT01000019.1 GCA_900556705.1 uncultured Collinsella sp. | reverse complement strand
TTACAGAGATTCACGGGGCTCTGCAAGTAACCCGTCCATATTACCCCGCTCGCCGTACGAGTCAACAGGTATTTTGGCTCCGACCAGAGTTTCTGCACATGTCATCCACGAGCCGTGATTTTCCAGCTCTTTAGCTGTTGTCATTTTTTGAGGGTTCGCCGTCGCTAGCGCTCAACGAACTCTTGGATTTCCGCGAGCAGGCGCTTTGCCTCCTGACGGCCCTGGATATACAGGTCCAGAAGCTTTGCCGAATCGTGCTCGACATGGCCGACCTCGACCGGCTTTTGCGGAGCGACGACCAACGCACGGCCCTCGCGCTCATACTTCCACAGGTGCATGCGCTGAATGTTGTAACGGTCGTGGCGCGTCTCGATAGCCTCGAGCAGATAGGGGTAGTCGGCATAACGCGCACGCGCGGCCGGCAAAAACTCGTAGGGCTTTTTCTCATACGAACGGTCCTGCGTGACGATGACGACCGCACGGTCGAAGCCCGCCTCCTCGAGCACATGCTCGATAGGGACCGAATCGGCCACGCCGCCGTCGACGTATTTGTGCCCGTCGATCTCGACCGGCGGCGTCACCAGAGGCAACGAGGTCGAGG
Organism: uncultured Collinsella sp.; assembly: GCA_900556705.1. GTDB lineage: Bacteria > Actinomycetota > Coriobacteriia > Coriobacteriales > Coriobacteriaceae > Collinsella. Next base: position 12,061 of record USPT01000019.1, on the reverse strand, counting down.
CGCGCACGGCATCGAGGTCAAGTACGGCGCTTTTGACCGGCAGGTAGGCAGCGGTTCCAAAGAGCATGTCCGTCGCAACGGCGTACATCTCGATGGGGCTCGCGTCGAACGTCTCGTTGTCAAAGGGATCCAGGCGGTCCTGGACATCATTGAAGATAAAGTCGTAACCCACAATAGAGCCCGTGGACGCAAACGATGCGGCGCCCATGAAGCGGCTGTCGTTGCAGAAAGCCAGGTTGATGCGGTTGGCACGACCGATCTGGTGCGACTTGTAGTTCACGCCGTTGAGGGCGCCGGCCGATACACCGTAGACAGCCGGAATCTCGACGCCAGCCTCCATGAGAACGTCGAGCACGCCCGCGGTAAACTGCCCGCGAAAACTACCGCCCTCCAGGACGAGCGCGACCTTGCCGGCATTCTTTGCCTTATCTTCTGCAGTCATATTGACCTCCTGCGATTGCGTTTTGGCCTTCTTCTACCCAGTTTTGGGATGGCGAGAGCGCAGGTTTTTTGAGGCGGCAAGTGAAGCGGAAAGTGTGTCCCAGTTTGAGGCGAGATTCCGGGATGCGCTTTCCGCTTGGACCGCCGCTGGGAAAGCGCGTCCCGTTCTGAGCGCGGATTCCGGGATGAACTTTCCGCTAGCCATTCATTTGGAAACTGCATCCCATTCCGAACGAGGATTCCGGGATGTACTTTCCGCTTGAGCTGCCATTGGGAAAGCATGTCCCACTCTACGGCTCGATTCCGGGTCGCAGTTTCCGCTTGAGGCATCATCCGGAAACTACATCCCAGTCTGAGCGCGGATTCCGGGATGGACTTTCCGCCTGGGCCGCCATTGGGAAAGCGTGTCCCGGTCTGCGTTGCCAAGGCGTTTTCTTTACGGCCGCGCCCTGCATAGAGTTCGATTCTCCGCGGTGCGGACTAGAAATAAAAAGGCAGGTAGATACGAATATCTACCTGCCTGTTACTTCTGGTGGAGGCGCGGAGAATCGAACTCCGGTCCGCGAAAGCCCCCTGATTGGCATCTCCAAGCTCAGTCGCTGGTTTAGTCTCGGACGCTTTGCGCGCAGCGACACGCTCGCGGCGTCCTAACCGGTTCGGTCTTAGCCTGCGCCATACCGATTACGTGCGCAGGAGCATTCCCCTAAAATGACGTCGCACCGGTGGCGGGGAAATCACCGGGTTGACGCGCCGCTATAAATTAAGCAGCGAGAGCCATAGGCTCAAAAGAAGAGTTGTTGTCAATTCAATTTGACGGTACCCCTGTTTAACGAGGCGAGGAGACCTCGGCTTGCTTCCTCTCTCAGAGCTATCGTGTCGAAACCAGTCGCCCCCGAATGTCGGGAAAGTCTGGATGGCATTGGGCACGAGCACCCAACACCCGTCGACTTTTCAAGGAACATGCGGGGCGAGCCCCGCTTGTGGAGTGTTATCTTACCACGTTCTGAAAGCGGACAGCTGTTCTATGCACGAGCTGTGAAGACCCCAATGTGCGCCGCACTTCGCACTTTTGTTACCGATCGCGTCACGTATATTTTCGCCAAGCAAAATTGACCCGTCGAAAGGACCGTTATGGATACTAAGCAGCAACTCGTCAATGCCCTCGCAGGCCTGGGCTCAACCATTACCGAAGCTATGGATGTCATCGAAGGCTTTGTCCCCTGCGGACATCCCGCCCTCACGGTATCGAACGCCCTTGTTGCGCTGGACGCTGACGATGATGCAGCCCTCGCCCAGCAGCTCGAGACCGTCGAGGGCTTTATCGACCACGTGAGCGAGAACCGCGGCGTGGCCGCCTACCACGGCATCGAGGTCGAGCTCGCGGGTCCCAAAGCCGATCTGTTTGCAGCAATCCGCGAGGCAGGCGCCCTTATGCAGACCGCAGGCGTCAAGAACACCCAGGTCAACGAGTGGGTCTACCGCAGCCTGGCAGCACTCGACAGCTCCGAAGAAAAGGCAGCCGAGCAGCTCGCAGAAAGTCCCGCCATCAAGGCCGAGCTTTTGTAAATAGCAGACGCGGGCCCCTTGGCGCATCGTCGTCCAAGAGGCCCGCAAACAGTTCGCGTCAACCGATAGCCGCGCCGCCGCGATCGGCCAAAGCAAGAATCGGCATCATTTGACGAGGTGTCTTTGCTGCAAGATCGGCATGTTCGAGCAGCTTGCGATCGTTGGTCACCAAGTAATCGACCTGTGCGCGCTTGCAAGCGGCGAGCACCAAGTTGTCCTCGTAATCGCGATGGAGCGTCAGATATTTGTCGGCCAGCCAAAGGTCCGATGCATCAGCGCCCACGGCCGTAGCGTTTTCGGTCATATTCCGAACAAACGCCAGCGCCGCATCGCCAATTGCACGGGCAGATGCCTCGTCGAGCGCTCCCCCGCTGGCAAGAACGCTACGCTTCAGCTCGTGTTGGACAACGTACAGCACGTCCTTGGCGATATGCACCGGGAAGAACAGCAACGCCCCCGTCTCCGTCGCCTGCCCAATAAACGCACGCGCGGCAAGCGACTCGGCATGGTCGACGCAAAACGAATCAACCCATACGTTGGCGTCCACCATGATCTTGAGAGGCGTCCCACTCACTGGATCATCCCCTTTTGGCGATAATGCTCATCCATGGCTTCGGAATAGATTACGTCCCAACCGCGATCGTCGGATACGGGCGACGCAGCGATACCCAAATCTGCATAAAGCCGGTCTGCCGCTGCCCACGACGCGGCAAACGGAGTATCGGGCGCGACGGCCTGGTGCCGGTCGTCGACAGCCGCAAGCACCTCCTCGCACTGCCCGCCACCCTGCGCGACCTTGGCCACCACCTTTTTGATGAGCTCGGGCAGTGACCCGCCCGAAAGCCGCAGCGCTTCCTCGGCACGGTTCTTGACCTGGCGATCCACGCGAACGTTCACCTGCGCCATGCCGCTAACAGCACCCACGCTGATCCCGCTCCCTTCAATTGCTAACACCGCTAGCAACACTATATAGAGGAGCTAGCAAATGGTCAAATGCAAAAGGCCTGCGCCCAGACGGCACCGATGCCGTCTGGGCGCAGGCCAGATAACGTGGGCGAACACGCCTGCTAGCGCAGATATGCCTTCGCGTTGCCCAGGCTGTAGGCGATCGTTGAGCCGTTGTGCAGCAGTGACGACGTCTGCGGAGTGATCATGCCGGTAATGCCCAGCGCCAGGAGCGCCGAGTTGGTGAGCATCACCTTGGAATACGAACTCGTCAGACGGTCGATAAGCCCCTGGCTCATGCGGCGCAGGCGCACGATTGCGGCCAGATCCGTATCGGTCAGGATGATATCGGCGACCTCCTTGGCAATGTCGCTTCCGCCACCCATTGCCAGCCCCACGTCTGCCAAACCGAGCGCCGGCGAATCGTTGACGCCGTCGCCCACCATGGCAACATGGCGCCCCTCGCTCTTAATGCGCTCCACATAGGCGTACTTGTCCTCGGGCAGCAGCTCGGCCTTAAACTCATCGACACCCGCCTCGCGAGCAATGCGCTCGGCCGTGCGCTCCGAGTCGCCCGTGAGCATGACCACGTGCTTAACGCCCAGCGCGTGCAAGTCGGCGATGGCCTCGCGCACGCCAGGTTTGAGCGGGTCCTCGATACCGAGCACGCCCACAACCGTGCCGTCGACCGCCAGATACAACGGCGACAGGCCCTGCATCTGGAGCTCGATTTGCTCCTTAATGTCGGATTCGAGCTGTGCGCCCTCGTCCTCGAATACAAAGTGCGCGGAACCGATGATGGCGCGACGTCCCTCGATGGACGAGGCAATGCCGTGTGCCACGATGTACTCGACCGCAGCGTGACGCTCGCGGTGCTCGAGCCCGCGCTCGCGTGCCGCATTGACCACGGCGCGCGCTACCGGGTGGGGAAAATGCTCCTCCAAGCAAGCGGAAAGGCGCAGGACCTCGTCCTCGCTCCAGCCGTCGGTCGTGAGCACGCAAGCCAGGCGCGGCTGCGCCTCGGTGAGCGTACCGGTCTTATCAAACACAATGGTGTCGGCCTTGGCAAACGACTCAAAGTACTTGGCGCCCTTGACCATGACGCCCATCTTGGCAGCATCGCTCATGGCGGTCATGACGGCGACGGAGCCCGTGAGCTTGAGTGCGCACGAGTAATCGACCATCAGCGCCGCCGAGGTCTTAATGAGGCTGCGCGTGGTGAGCGCGACCAGACCCGCAAGCAGGAAGTTCCACGGGACGATCTTGTTGGCAAGGTCCTCCATGTGCGACTGGCCCTCGGACTTGAGCGAGTCGGCCGTCTGCACGAGCGAGACGATCGAGCGGAGCTTGGTCTGCGCCGTGTTGGCGCGCACACGCACCAAGATGCTACCGTCTTCCACGACAGTGCCGGCGAACACGTCGTCGCCTGCGCTGCGCTCGACGGCCAGCGGCTCGCCGGTCAGGGTCGCCTGGTTGACCATGGCGCTCCCCTGCTCGACCACGCCATCGATGCAAATGGACATGCCGGTGCGCACGGCGACTAAATCGCCGGGCTCGAGCTCGGTCGCGGCAACGCTTACCTCGGTGTCGCCAACGACCTTTTGCGCCTTGTCGGGCACATCGAGCAGCGAGTTGATGAGCTCGTTTTCGCTCATGGCGCGGGTGTAGTCCTCGAGCAGCTCGCCCACGTTGAGTAGGAACATCGTCTGGCCCGCGGTGTCGACATCACGCTTGACGAACGAAATGCCGATGGCCGAAGCGTCGAGCACGGGAACGGTCAGGCGCGGCTGCGCCAGCTCATGAAGGGCAGCGCGCAAAAATGCCATGTAACCGGCCACGACAAATACCGCACGCAAAGGCGTCGGCAAGAACCAGCGACGTGCGTAATGAGCACCGACGAGTGTCGCCAGGTCCATAACGAGTTTGTGCTTGCGCGGCTCGAGTTGCATCACGTAGCCCGACTTGGCATCGGCGATAGCTTGAGCATCGAGTGCGCCCAAGGCGTCGAGCACGCCCGCACGACACCGCTCGTCGTATTCGAGCGCCATCTGGCCAATACGGCCATAAACGCGCACCTCGTGCACGCCGTCGATTTCGCCGCCAAGCTTAAGAAGTGCATCGAGATCGCTCTCTGGCACAGGACCCGCCAATTGAAGACGGGTCCTGCCGGGGATCTCGCTGATAATCGAGAATCTCATAGTTTATGCCTGGGAGCGTTACTCGGCTGCCTCGTCAGCAGCGGCCTCGCTCTGGGTGATGTAAGCAGCCTCGGCAACCATGTCATCGACATTGGCCTTGGCCTGCTCGACCATGTCCTGGTAGCCGTTCTTGATGCGCATGCCGCACGCAATGCCCTGCACGCAGGCATTCTTGACCGGAGCGCTGGTAAGCAGCTTGATGCCGGCCGTGCCAAGCAGAAAACCGCCACCGACAAGCAGGGTATTGAACGTCGACTTCTTCATGTTGCTTCTCCCTTTTGCCGCATTGGACGCGGCACGGTGCCTCAGCACCCGAGTAAACAAGTTTGCTCGAGCACACTTTTGAGACTAGTTTAGTATAATTATTTGGTCAACAACGGCTAACTTTTTGGAAACTATGGGGGTGAACTCAATATGGCAAAGGGATTGTCCCTTTGTCACATTCCTACAGCTGCCAGTCCGCCGCTTCCTTTTGCAGCGCAACCATACGGGCGAATTCTCCACCTGCCGCCTTGAGCTGCGCCGGAGTGCCCTGTTCGGCAACCACTCCATCCTTGAGCACAACGATTTTGTCGGCATTTTCCACCGTACGCATACGGTGGGCAATAACGATAACCGTCTTACCTGCAAGCAGACGGGAGAGTGCCTGCTGTACCACGGTCTCGTTCTCCACATCCAAGCTTGCCGTCGCCTCGTCCAACAGCACGATAGGCGCATCTTTGAGCAGCGCGCGGGCGATGGAGATGCGCTGGCGCTCGCCACCGGAGAGTTTGGAGCCGTTCTCGCCGATCATGGTGTCGTAGCCCTGCGGCATGCGGTTCACGAACTCGTCGCAGTTAGCGGCACGCGCGGCCGCAAGCACTTCCTCATCGGTGGCGTCACGACGCCCGAGGCGGATGTTTCCCATCACCGTGTCGTCAAAGAGCAACACGTCTTGGAACACAATGGCGTAGTCGCGCAGGAGCACCTCGGGGTCGACGCCCGCAACATCCACACCGCCCACGGTAACCGTGCCTTCGGTGGCATCCCAAAAGCGCGCGGCCAGGCGGCTCACCGTAGACTTGCCAGAGCCCGAAGGACCGACCAGCGCCGTGACCTCGCCTTCCTTGGCGGTAAAGCTCACATCGGTAAGAACTTTCTCGCCGGCACGGCCGTCCTCGCCCGCACCATAGCCAAATGCCACGTGATCGAACACCACATCGTGGCCCGCGGGCTCAAATTTCTCGCTGCCCCGCGCCACAGGCTCTTCCATGATGGAACGCATGCGCTTGGCAGACGACTCAGCGGCAAACAGCTCGGACATTAACATTAACGCCTGGTCAAAGGGCGCATAGATACGGCTCACCATAAGCAGGAAGGCAAACATCACCAAAAAGTCAACCTGCCCGGAGGCGACCATCGCGGCACCCGTGACCAGCGTGGTGGCAATGCCCAGACGCAGGATGGCAAAGGCGGAGTTGACCAAAAGCCCGTTAGCGAGCTCGCCCTTGGTGGTCTCGCGCTCCTCGGCATCGATCACGGCGTTGAGTCCCTCAAGATAATGGGCCTCCTGGTTGGTGGCGCGAATCTCGCGAACGCAGTCGAGCGTCTCTTGAATCGCCTCGGTAACCTTGACCTTCTCGGCGCGCACACGATCGAACACCGGAGTCATGGGGCCGCGTGTTAGATACAGCACGGCAAAGGCCACGGGAACGCTCCAAAACGCCGCGATCGCCAGCTGCCAGCAAAAGAACAGCGATGCCACGAAGACAATGGCGCTTGCGATGATGGCACCCCAAAGCTCTCCCAGCACGTGGCTGTAGGCGTGCTCCATGGCCTGGACGTCGCCCATGATAGTCTCGGTTAAATCGGCCAGATCACGACGACCAAAAAACGACAGCGGCAGTTTGCGCAAGCGCTCGGCGATCTCCATACGCTGCTTGCCGCACTCCTCGTAAAAGATGCAGTAGGTATAGTAATACTGCTGCCAGTTAGAGGCAAAGAGCAACACGAAAAAGACCAGGAGGCCGCCCACGATCGGCAGGGAATCCGGCAGGTCAGCCCCGCTGGCGAGATGCTCGACAAAGCCGGCCATAACCAGGAATAAAAAGCCCATGCCAGCCATGGTAATAAGATTAGTGAGCGTGGTCCAGAAAATGCCGCGTTTTACGCCGGCGACGCCTTTATCGGATAGGAAATACTTCTTTTGGAATGAGGCGAACATTTAGGCCTCGCCTCCCTTCGTGACGGCGGCATCCGCGGTCGCTGCAGTGATTTTCCAGCTCGCGGCCTGTTCGTATTCGGCCCACATCTTGGCATACAGACCGTTTTGGGACAGCAGCTCGGCATGGGTACCCGACTCCTGCACGCTACCCTGGTTGAGCACCACGATTTGGTCTGCGCCCACTACAGTCGAGAGTCGGTGCGCAATCATAATGACCGTGCGACCCGCCGCCAGTTTGCTAAAAGCACGCTGGATGAGCGCCTCGTTCTCGGGATCGGCAAACGCCGTGGCCTCATCGAGCACCACGATAGGCGCGTCTTTAAGGATCGCGCGGGCGAGTGCCACGCGCTGGACCTCGCCGCCCGAAAGATATGCTCCGCCGGCACCGAGCATGGTATTGATGCCCTGTGGGAGCTTGACCACAATGTCGTCGCACTGAGCTGCGGAGAGGGCCGCACGCACTTCGTCGTCAGCGGCCGTAGGCTTGGAGGCGCGCACGTTATCGGCAAGTGTTTGCCTGAACAGCTGGTTGGTCTGGAACACGAAGGCGACCTGGCCCATAAGCTCGTGCGGATCCATATCGCGAACGTCCACACCGCCTACGAGCACCCGACCCGAGGAAACGTCCCAAAAACGCGGGATCAGGCTTGCGCAGGTTGACTTGCCGCCACCCGAGGGACCCACCAGGGCGAGAGTGCTACCCGCGGAAACGCTGAAACTCACATGGCTAACGGCAGGTGTTTCGGCACCCTCGTAGGTAAAACTCACGTCCTCAAATCGCACGTCGCCACCGGCAGGGTGCTTGGGTTGGGCGGGCACGGAGAGCTGCTTGGAATCCATGACGCTTCGAATACGAGCCAGCGAATCGGCACTCATCTGAGAGGCCTCGCCCACAAACATGAGCTTGGTCATGGCCGTCGGCACCACGGCCGAAAATATCGCGTAAAACGTGAAGTTGGCCATAAAATGCGCGAAGTCCGTCTCGCCCGGCGCCAACAGCAACGCCACGGGCAGCAGGAATGTCACAAGGCCATTGAGCGCGGTAAGGTTGAGCACCTGCGGACCTCGGCAGAACGTGCCCGCATAGTTTTGCGCCATGTCGGCGTATTCGGCAATCGCATCGTGGAAGGCCTTAAAGGAGTAGACCGTCTGCTGAAACACCTTGACCACGGGGATGCCTCGTACGTATTCGGTGCCGGTCTTGTTCATCTTGACCAGCGCTCCCATGTAGGCCTTCATAAACTCGCCGCCCTTGCCGCCCATCATGGTGGCCATGGCGCCAAACGAAACGACGACCGAGATGAGGCATGCCGCGCCCAAGCGCCAATCGAGGGCGAAAAGCAGCACGAGCAAGCCCACGACCATGGCGACGGTGCCTGCGATATCGGGCAGCATGTGTGCGAGCAAAGTCTCGGTGGAGGCGGCACACCCGTCTACAACACGACGCAGCTCACCGGTGGCGTGCGTGTCAAAGTAGCCAAGCGGCAGTTTAAGCAGGTGCTCGCTCGCAGTCTTGCGGATATTGGACGCGCAGCGAAACGCAGACAGGTGCGTGCACATGAGGCCTGCGAAATACACTACGATGCTTGCCAGCGCAAACCCCACGGCCCACCAGCCATACATCGCGATGTCGCAGGCTTCGCTCCAGTTAGGTGCCACGGCGATCAGGTCGCGAGCGACAAGCCAAATGCACACGTACGGGCCAAAGCTCAGCAGCTGCGAGAGCGCCGAGAGCGCCATGCCCAAATACGTTAGGAATTTACGGTCACCGGCATACGCGAGCAACTCGCCGATGCCTCCACCTTCCCTTTTTGATCCCTTTGCCATGAGATTCCTTTCTAACGGCTTGAGAGTTAACCGTATTCAACTTATCATTGATGTGTTAGCCATGGCTCACAATCAAGCCAGGCGTGGACGTTTCTGCAAAGGAAAGGGACGCTTTTGCAAATACGGCGGGCAGCGACCGACATAACCGAGCTCTACGCACCACAGTTTGAGCAGTTTGGCCTGGAGCTTTCCGGCAAGGGCGCTGTCTTTACCGGCGAGGTGGCAAACGATCGGGCGCACGGACGCGCATGGATCATGCCCCTCTCCCCTGCCTGCATCGTCATGGAGCATTTCATCACCCCGACGCACGATATGCACCTGGCCGAATACACACCCGAGCCATATGCCTGCGTGAGCGAGGTCAGCGCGCCCACACTTACATGCATGCCCGAGGCTGGCATAACGCCCGCGAACCTCAAACCATTGCATGGACCGTGGCCAAACAATGCCGTTTGCAGCTTTATCCAAGATAACTGTGGCGAGGAATTAAGCCCGCTGTTTGCGGGGGAGCTCTATCACTCGCGCTCGGTGCTCTTTTTGCCTGGATATTTTGACGAACTGGAGCACCGCTATCCCACCGAGTTCGCGGGAATCTTTGAGGCGTTTGCCGAGCCATGGCACGAGGAAGCGACGTCTGCCATCTGCCACACGCTGCGCCGGATTAACGAGGACCGCGCCCGCACCGTAGGCGGACACGTCTATATGCAGGGCATCGTGGAGACCATGGTCGCGGAGCTCGCCTGTTCGCGCGCGGCCCACAAGCAGGCGCGGCAGGCGGCAGACACACGCGTCAGCATAACCATTGCCGAAGAAGCAACGGCAATGATTGAGCGCGCGCTCGACAAAGGCAGACGTGTGGGTATCAACGAGGTGGCCGAGAGGCTCTACACAAGCCGCTCCAAACTATGCGCCACCTTTAAGGCCCAAACTGGCGAGTCCCTGGGCGCCTACATTCGCAGACGCCGTATGGAGCGAGCACAGGACCTTTTGGCCGATAGCGCGCTCACGATAGCGCAGGTAGCAGAGCGGCTCGACTACCCTCAGCAAGCCGCCTTCGCCCAAGCCTTCAAACAATACACCGGCACCACCCCCACCGCTTGGCGAAGCAAGCATCGCTAAGGCCCAAGCTCCCTGGCCGTAACGGAGCGATTAATTAGCCACCGCCCGTCAGCTCACCCAGGATCTAAACGTCAAGATGCGCACAATCAAGCGCCTTTTTGATAAGAGGGACAGATCGATCAGCCAAATACAACGGAATGTTGAGCACCCCGTCGTCGAGCTTTAGGTTCTTAAGTGAGTAGCGGACCCTCAATGGAGTCGTCTCCGCATGCTTGTCGGCATAGTACTTAAGGCTCTTGGAGTGAACGACCTCTCCCGATTTGACCTCGACGGGAACGATTTCGTTTCCGACTTGAATCAAAAAATCGACTTCGTGCTTCGGCTTCTCGTTTGTCCAGTAACGCGGAGCAGCATCTAACTGTGAAAGTAATGCCTGAAGCACATAGTTCTCGGCGAACGAACCTTTGAACTCCGAAAATAGCGCATCCGAGATGGCAAAAGCGGACGCATCCAGCCTTGCCATGCGGCGCAGCAAGCCGACATCAAGACAGTAGACTTTAAATGCCTTGAGGTCATCGTACGCAGAGAGCGGCACACCACCGGCAGCATTAAGGCGAACCGCCGTGATGAGCCCAGCATCGGCAAGCCATTCCAGAGCATCCTCGTATTCTCGAGCACGAGCCCCCTCGCGCACCGCACCCCAAACGAACTTTTTGTTCTCGCGCGCCAACTGAGCTGGAATCGAGTTCCATATTTGCGAAAGCTTGGCGAACTGCGCACGGCCACCATGCTTGGCAAAATCGCGCTCGTAGGAATCCAAGAGATCAGACAACACCTTATCGACCTGAACGATATCGCCCGTCTCCACCCACCGGCCAAGAGCCTCTGGCATGCCGCCGCATGCAAAATAACGACGAAGATGCTCGACGAGACGGACATGGAAGAAATCGGGCACTGTTTCGATCTGATCCAGGCCGCCAAGGTATTCGTCGTAGTTTGCAGCGCCCTCGGCTTTCAGAAACTCGGAAAAGCTCATGGGGCGCATCTCCATGAACTCGACCTTTCCCACCGGAAAAGCGCTGGTCTCACGGGACAAGCGAACGCCTAACAAAGACCCTGCGCATGCGACGTGATACTCGGGGGCCTCGTCACAGAAGTATTTTAGGGCGCCGACTGCAGAAGGACAATCCTGGATCTCATCAATAATAAGCAGCGTTTTGCCGGGATCGATAGGCTGTCCAAGTGCCAGGGAAAGATTTGAGATGATCCGTCGAGGATCGCGCGTACCTTCAAAAAACTGAGCGTACTCGCTCTGTACCCCAGGTGACGGCTCCTCGAGCGTCAGATACACAAAATTGATGTACGAGGTTCGGCCGAACTCCTTAAGCGCCCACGTCTTTCCAACCTGGCGCGCCCCCTTAAGGATAAGCGGCTTACGATATTCTGACGCTTTCCAAGCGTTAAGCTTGGCAATGATATCTCGCTGCATGGACGAACCTCCCGCAAAGAAACTTCCGTAAACGTGATATTTCCCACATTTTACCCTAGGTAAAACGTGACATTTATCACATTTACGGAAGTTTTAAGCTCATTTCGACACACTTTCATCACATTTATTACAATGTGACAAAGGGACAGTCCCTTTGTCACCCGCACAAAAATGGACGCGCCAACGGCGCGCCCATTCACTCTATTCCATTCAGCCTCACCTGACCCGAAAGGCCGAGTCGTCACGGAACCCGGGAGCCCCGGCAGGGCGGGTGCTTGCTCAAAATGAGTTCCGCACGCAAAGAAGGCCACTTAATGTGGCCTTCGTCTTGCG
>USPT01000018.1 GCA_900556705.1 uncultured Collinsella sp. | reverse complement strand
CTTGCCTTGCCACAACCATGAATCTCTTTGGCATCGTCGGCATCTTCTCGGGCGGCCTGATGGAGATGGCAGCCTTCAACTTTATTCCGCTCATGCGCACGCATGCCGGTGCCTATCTTTTGGCGCTCGGTATCGGCCTTGCCTTTAGCCTCATCTTTTTTGTTAGTTTTCGAGCACTCATCTTGGTCTATGACCTTAAGACTCCGGGCCGCGAGGATCATGTCGCCAATCGCGCGGCAATCGATTGTTTAACGGGAAGCGACTTTGCCAAAGAGCAATCTCCCAATGACGAGGTCAATAGTCGATCCGATCAAGATCACGTCCTCGCTGAGCGGGTAATTCAGCTTTTAGGTGGCGTTGGCAATATCGTGGGCGCAACCAACTGCGCCACGCGCCTGCGCGTCGAGGTCGCAGACCCTTCCATCGTTGCAGATAACGCGTCGTTTGTCGCGGTGGGCGCCAAGGGCCTCATCATTACGGGCAAGACCGCCCAGGTGATCATCGGCATCTCCGTTCCCCGCGTTAAAGAGCATTTTGACCAGATCATGGGCCTCGAGCCGGAATTTGTGCCCACCACCTCGGCCTCCCCTGCCGCCAGCGCAGCCCATAAGCGCGGCGATATTTGCTTCTTCGATATCGACGGAACGCTCGCCTGGCAAGACCCCAGGCTCGCCCAAGACCTTCCCGAAGACGAGCGGGACCTCTCCCCCTATCCCAACGAGGCGGTTTCGCAGGCAATCCGCGAGTTTGTCGCCAACGGCAACATGGCCTTTATCTGCACGGGACGCACCCTGAGCTGCATCCACCCCAAACTTCTTGAGCTGCCTTGGACCGGCATCGTCTGTCTTGCGGGCGGTTACGCCGAGATCAACGGACACGCAATTCGCGATCTGTCGATGACGCCCAGCATGCTGCAGCGTCTTGCCCCCTACCTTGAGCAATCGGGCGAGGTCATCCGCTTTGAGGGCCTCAACGGCGTCGTGCGCATGAGTGCCGATGCGCCCGATGCTCCCGGATACGCGCGCACCCTGGGCGACGCAGTCACGCAGCTGCAACATTACAGTGTCTACAAGATCTTGATGTCTACATCACTCGCCAACCACATCGCTCAAGATAAGGCACTTGAGCCGCTGCTGTGCTTTAACGAGCTCGAACTCGAGGTAACCGAAATCTCGCCCCGCGAATGCACGAAGCGCGGGGGCATCCAGTCTGTACTCGACGCCCTCGATCCCCACCACGGAACCGTATACGGCATCGGCGACGCCAGCAATGACGTCTCGCTGATGAACGCCGTCGATGTCGGTATCGCCATGGGCAATGCGCCGGACTATCTCAAGGATAAGGCCGATTACGTGACCGACGCCGTCGATCACGACGGTGTCGTTGCGGCGCTCGAGCATTTTGGGCTGATTTAGGCGCGCTCCATCAAACGCACGCCCGTTGTCCTAAATCGCCAAAACTGCCGCGCCAAACGCCCTGATGTGGCAATATGTTATCTGCATATTGCATCAACGCAACCTCAGAAAGAATGCGAGAACCCGTGTCCAGTCCGTTTACCAGCTTTTTAGCCCAGCACTTTGACCAGATTAACGACTATCTGGCCACGTTCTTTGACGGACAGGCGACCTCTGCCGATATCGAGCGCTACCTGTACGCGCCGCTCTCGGCTTTTACGGCCAACGCCGGCAAGCGCCACCGCCCGCTTATCTGCATGCTCGCCGCAACCGCAGTGGGCGGTAGCTTTGAGAGCGCCCGCAGCGCCGCGGCAGCCATCGAGCATTTCCAGTCGGGCGCGCTGATCCACGACGACATCGCCGACAACGGACAACTTCGTCGAGGCAAGCCCTGCATGCACCTTACCGAGGGCACGGGCCTTGCCATCAATTGCGGCGACCTGGCGCTCACCATGGTCACCAAGACGGTTCTCGACGACCCTACGCTGGAGTCCGACGTGAAGCTGCGCGTGCTCCACGAGCTTACCGAGATGATCGTCCACACCATTGAGGGTCAAGCACTCGACCTGGGTTGGGTCCGTGACGGGCGCTTTGATATCTCGGTTGATGACTACCTGGACATGGCGACGCACAAGACCGCGTTTTACAGCGGAGCCACGCCGCTTGCCGCCGGAGCCATTATCGGCGGCGGCAGCGATGAGCAAATCGAAGCGCTGCGCGCCTTTGGCCTGCACACAGGCCTTGCCTTTCAGATTCAGGACGACCTGCTCAACCTTGTCGGCACTAAGGAAGCCGCCAACAAGGACTTCCGCACCGACATCACCGAGGGCAAGCGCACGCTTGTCGCCGTACACGCCCTCTCTGATGAGCGCCACCACGACGAGGTCGAGGCGATTCTTTCCTCGGGCACCGATGATCCCGCGCAGCTCGCACGCGCCGTGGAGATCTTCCAGGAGACCGGCTCCATCGATTACGCCCACACTTACGCGCTCGACCTGACCGCTAAGGCCAAAGCGGCCATCGAGAACGTTGAGCTTGATCCGCACGCACGCGAGCTGTTCCTCTCCATGGCAGATTTCTTTGTGGAGCGCCTTAACTAACGGGGGTTATAAAACCTGTCAGCAGCGTATTTAGGCACAACTTGCTACACTGTTGAGTGCATGTTTATGCATCCCTTTGCGTTGTCTATCCGACAGACGCTCAAATAGTACGAATGGTACGCCGAAAGGGGTTCGTTCATGGAACCTATTACAACGGGCATGCAAGGAGCAGCCGTCGAGGACGTGCAGTCTCGTCTCCTGCAGCTCGGCTACACGATTGATGCCGCCGAAGTCACCGACAAGTACTTTGGAGCCACCACTGAGCAGGCCGTCAGCACCTTCAGGCTCGACAGCGGCCTTGCTGCCGGTCATGCCGTCGATATCCCCTGCTGGAGCGCCCTTGTAGACGCTTCGTATAAGCTGGGCGACCGCACTCTCTATCTGCGCATGCCCAATTTCCATGGCGCCGATGTGCAGGCCCTGCAGCGCGCTCTCAACGTTTTGGGCTTTGCCTGTGGCGAAGACGACGGCTACTTTGGTCCGCATACCGAGGCCGCCCTGCAGCAGTTCCAGGAAAATGTCGGCCTGTTTGCCGACGGCATGGCCTTCCAGGACACCTACGCCTACATCAACCGCCTGCACCATGTGTGGGAGGGCAAGCCCTCGGTCACCGAAGCCGAGTCCCGCATCGGTTTTGCTCGCGCCGCCAACGTGCTCGAGCGCTTCCAGATTGCCGTTATCGGCGAGGACCCCATCGCACGCAGTGTTGCGTCGCGCATGTGGAATATCGCCACGGCAACGACCGACAACAGCGGCATGATGCTCTGCGACTCCGAGGTCCCAACCGACGTTGACCTGGTGCTCGAGATCGCAAGCGACGAGCTGCCCGCCGACGCCGCACCGCGCGCCACGATTGGCCTCGCCGAGTGCCACAACCTGGCCCAGCGCATCCGCACTGCCAATGTCGCCGCGCAGCAGAAGCCGGCACGCATTCGCATTGAGCTCACGGGCATGACGCGCTACAACGGCACCTTCACGGCCAGCGACGCGCAGACACTCGCCGTACGCCTGCTCGACGGCGTTTGCGATGCCCTCGCAGATTAGGTAAACTAAACGAGTTGCTTTTGGGCAACACCACACATTGGGACGTAGTTCAACGGTAGAACTCCGGTTTTTGGTGCCGGCTGTTGGGGGTTCGAATCCCTCCGTCCCAGCCAAAGAAACAAGCCTCTCGAACGCATAGCCGATCGGGAGGCTTTTCTTGTGAGCAAGCGGAGGGATTCGAACCCGCAAGGAATCTACCTATATAAGACAGACGCCCCAGGCCCATAACGACCAAGAGCGCCTTGCATCTAGAATTATCAGCCCTGTTCCGAAAAGCGAGCCGCATGCAACAACCAGGTAACCACAGGCCCCGGGAGAGCGGGGACACCGGCTTAGGTTTATCGCGAGTTCCGCACGAACAGGAGGCCACTTAATGTGGCCTCCGTCGTGAGCAGGACTGTAGAGCAGGAAACCTAAGCCGGTGTCCCCGCTCTCCCGGGGCCTGTGGAATTTAGTTATTCAGCATGCGGTCGAAGCTTCCCGAGTCGCCATCCCGATAGTCGGCGGTCATCAGAATCTCCTGCGGAATGCGCCCGCCCTCGCGCAGCACGTTGCGGAACTGCACGCGCGTGACCATGGGCAGATCCTTGATCGTCGCTGCCAGGTTCTGCGGCACGCCCTGGTTGGCAGCCGCGGGCTCGCACTCGCCGCCGGCCTTTACGCGACGCTTATGCTCGGCGAGCATGGCGCGGTACATGCCGGCATGCAGGCGAATCTCAACCACATTGGCATTGCGAGTCTGCTCGACAATGCGCGCGCCCTCGCGATCGATATCGCCCACGTAGTAGACGTAGTTAAAGCGATAGCCAATCTCGGCCAGATAATCGTCCAGGGCATGCGAGACGCTCGCCTTGCATCCGCCGCCAAAAATCACGCCGCCCACCTTGATGCCAAAGAGCTTGGCGTGCTTGCGGCCACGCAGCAGCTTGACGATCTCGTCGTAGGTGTCCAGGTTCTCGACCATAATGAACGGCTTGTCGGCGCCCAGCGTAAAGAAGCCCGTAAAGTGCACGGGGCGATTGGGGGCGACCTTGATCGCCTGCATGCTGATGCCCTTTTCGGTCATACGCCTGATCAAGCGCTCACCGTGCTTGCCGTCAAAAGCCTTCTCGTCGTTAAAGATCTGGTAGGCACGCTGGCGGCGCGAGGCAACCGGCGTATCGGCACCTCGGTTCTGCTCGATCCAAGCCTGGATGATTGCGATTTCCTCGGCAATCTTGCGGTTGGACATCTCGTTGTGCTGAGTGCGCTGCGGAGCCTTTTTGCCGTCCTTGCCCTCGACCTTTACGATCTGTGTCTGCTGCTCCTTGATCTTAGAGAGCGCCGTGGGCGTAGGGACAACTTTGAGCAGCTGCCTGCCTAAAACGCGGGCAAGGGCAAACGCCGAGGCCTCGCCGTGAACGGCCGACTTGGGCTGCTGGGCAGCAGTATCTGCTGCGGCAGACTCCGGCTTCCTCTGAGACTTGCGCTTAGAATCGCCTTGGGAATTGCGCTCGCGCTTCGGCATAGACGCCTGCTTCTGCGGACGAACGGACTTGCTCTCCTTCGCCGGCTGGCGCTTAGGCTGCCCCGAAGAAACCTCGGCCTTCGCATCCTCGTTCTGCGGCGTGGTCTTCTCGGCCGCAGTCTCGGCATGGGAACTGCGGCCCCCACGATGGCGACGACGGCGAGGCTTGCTCGACGCGCCCTGCTCCGCCTGCTCATCAGTAGGCTGCTGGCCCCTAGCCTCGGCATCAACCTCAAGCTGCGGCTCAGCAGGCTTCTGTTCGCGAGCCGCCGGCTCAACGACCTTCTCGTCCTGGGTGGTCGAAACCGACTCGCCCTTCCCCTGATGCTTTACGGGATACGCGCGTCCCGCAAAACCGCGGCCGGGACGACACGAACTCGGAGCCTTCTTGGCAGACTCCTCAACATCGTCTGCAACCTCAGAAGACTCTTCGACCTCACGCGCGGCATCCTGCTGTGCAGCCTTAAAGTGAGCACCGCGACGGCGCTTGGGCTCTTGGGCCTCCACGGGCTTTTGCTCCTTCGTGGGCTTCTGCGACTCGGCAGCAACCTCGGTCTCAACAGCCTCGGCATCCGTCTCACCCTTTTGAGCAACGGCGCGACGGAAGCGCTCCTGCTGGGCGCGGCGCTGTGCATCGCGCTTGCCGCCCCCGCCAAAACCGCAGCGTCCTGCCTTGGCCGTAAAGGCACGCACGACGTTCTCATCGAGCAACTCATCGGTATCGACATGCTCACGCGGAGCAGTTTCTTCCACAGCAGGCACGTCAGCGGAATCCTCGACGACAAAATCCTCGACGGACTCGGCAGGCTGCTCCTGGGCATCGCGGATCTCGGCATTGATGGTATAGAACGCCGGGCGCCCGTTAATGCCGCTACCCTCGATCTTGGTCACGATATTTGCCGCGATAAGCTCATCGCGCATCGCCTTGGTGTCACATTCCTTATCGACGGAGCGGAAAATCTGCGCCAGCGCGCTCGACTTAATCTTGAGTGCCTTGCGGCAAAGCAGGTCGTAGGCAACCAGCTTGGCACGCTCAGCAGAAAGCGACGTCTGGCTACTCAGGCGCTCAGCCAAAGCATCGACATTGTTTTGATTATCGGAATATACCGTCTTGGCCACGGGGCCCCTTTCATATGCACACATATACGTCCATATGGTACAACGCGCGCCCTTATCCACGCAAAACATCTGCGAGAACACTCGAGCGTCACCCGCTTTTGCATGAAAAAGGACCGAGCCCGCGAAGTCGCGGACCCGGTCTTTCCGAGTCATATAGATGTGACGTTCAACTCGTCAGGTCGACTAAGCCTTGGCGGCCTCGGCGTCGGCAGGAGCCTCGGCGGCAGCGGCGCGGCCGTACTCGGCCTTGCCCATCTCGGACCACTCGGGCTCCTCGTCGGGCATGGAGCCGGCCTCCTTGCCGAAGAACTCCTTGAGGCAGTTGACGGCAACGATGAGGCCCAGGACCATCAGCAGGACGGCAAAGACGAGCTGCAGGCCCTTGGTGGCGGCGACGGAGACGGCGGCCGTGGTGGCGGTAGCCGGGATGGTACCGAAGAAACCGTAGGCCTGGACGGCGGTCATGCAGCCCATGGCACTCTGGACCAGCGAGGTGAAGGTGCAGCAGAGCAGGAAGGCGACGGGCACGTAGAGCATCCAGCCCTTGCGGCCGGTGCACTTGCAGAACACGGCGAGGGTGATCATGGTCATGCCGCCGAGCAGCTGGTTGGAAGCACCAAAGAGCGGCCAGATGTTGGCATAGCCACCAAAAGCGAGGGCGAGACCGGGAAGCAGGGTGACGACCGTGGCGAACCAGGGGTTGCCGAGGACCTTCATGTAGCCGGCCTTGGACTCGATGGCCAGGGCGTCGTTGGTCTGGGCAAAGAACTCGGAGAACGAGGTGCGGGCGATGCGGGCGACGGCGTCGAGCGAGGTCAGGGCCAGAGCGGAGACGTTCATGGTCATAAAGACGGTAGCGAGCGTGCCGTCAACACCGAAGGCCTGCATGCCGCGGGAGATGCCAGCGGCGAAGATCTGGAACGGGGTGGAAGCGACACCGGCGTTGAGGGCGCCGGTACCGGCGGTGTTCATGTCGGAGAACATGATGCCGGCGACGATGATGGCAAGGATGCCGACGAAGGACTCGACGATCATGGCGCCGTAACCGACCTTGACGGCGTCCTGCTCCTTCTCGACCTGCTTGGAAGAGGTGCCGGAAGAAACGAGGCTGTGGAAACCGGAGAGAGCACCGCATGCGACGGAGACGAACAGGACCGGGAACATCATGCCGGAGGCAGTGGAGAAGCCGGTAAAGACCGGAGCGGTGATAGTGGCCTGACCGTTGACACCCAGGACGACGATGCCGAGGACAGCGCAGACGATCATGACGATCATCATGATGGAAGTGAGGTAATCGCGCGGGGTCTTGAGCATCTGGATGGGCATGGCGCCAGCGAAGACCAGGTAGACCATGACGACGGCGAACCACTGGAACTTATCCAGGTAGACCGGGAACTGCATACCGACGGCGAACATGAGAACCATGAGGACCACGCCGGTGACGAACTCGGCAGCGCCGGTGAGGTTGAACTTCTTCTGGGCCCAACCAAAGGCGATAGCGACGAAGGTAAACAGGATGGAGATGGTACCAGCGCAGCCGGCGGCATAGGACTTGGTGAAGTCGATGGCACCGGTAGCAGCACCAGAAGCGTCAACGGCCGGGGTGAACATGAACGTCTTGCAGACCATGTCGGTAAAGGCGGCGATGACGATGATGCAGAACAGCCAGCAGAACAGCAGGAACAGGCGACGGCCGGTCTTGCCGATGTACTTCTCGATGAGCTGAGCGAGCGACTTGCCGTTGTTCTTCATCGAAGCGTACAGGGCACCGAAGTCGTGGACGGCACCAAAGAAGATGCCGCCGACGAGGACCCAGAGCACGACAGGCAGCCAGCCAAAGGCCATGGCGACGATCGTACCCGTGACAGGGCCAGCACCGCAAATCGAGCTGAACTGGTGCGAGAACGCGGTGAAGGCGGAGACGGGCGAGAAGCTCTTGCCGTCCTTCATGCGCTTGGCCGGCGTGAGGGCCTCTTTGTCAACGCCCCACTTGTTGGCCAGCCAGCGGCCATAGCCCAGATAGCCGCAGGCGAGCACCGCCGCGGCCACAACCATGAGCAAAACTCCGTTCATTACATTTCCTCCTCTAAAAAGAACTTCCTAGACATAAAAAATGAGGGCCGTCGGTTGCGCTCGACGGCCCTCATCTTCATCAGCCGCCCGTTATCGTACGGGCTAGCTGTATGTGCTAACCCGCATCAGATAATTACTACGCTGATAATGTTTAGCTGATGCGTGAACATGTCTAAGAAATCCTCTTCAATCATGATGCGAACGATCCGTGCGTGTTCACATCCCCCAGTGGTTGAAAAGGAGTATGAAACTTTAGTTACCTAAAGTCAACGCAAATTTGTAATGAATTTTCAACTTTTTTGGATTTCTCGGTATAAAACGCCACTGACCTCGGACTTTACCCCACGACAGTTTTTGCATGAGAGATGCCCCCTCGGGAGCGGGCGGGCGTATACAAGGTTTCCTGCTCTACAGTCCTGCTCGCACGGAGAGCACATTAAGTGCTCTCCGGCTCGTGCGGAACTCGCGATAAACCTTGTATACGCCCGCCCGCTCCCGAGGAGCTCCCATCCCAAATGCGGAGCAAAGCTCCGCACACCAACTTTTTCTTTCAGCTAAAGAACGCCGGAAATTCGACGCTGGCTTGTTAACCTTGCTGGACGTTGTCGACGCCAAACCAGCCCAGAAGCTATATCGATACAGAAAGGTCCCCGGACGGAGGGGCCGGATATAAGGTTTATCGCGAGTTCCGCACGCAAAGAAGGCCACTTAATGTGGCCTTCGTCTTGCGCAGGACTGTAGAGCAGGAAACCTTATATCCGGCCCCTCCGTCCGGGGACCGCGCCGTACCAGCTACAGCGTCATGTTCGGATCGGCGTCGACATCGAACGGCGAGATTTCACCTCGGTCGAATTTACGGCGGGCGACCTCCGCGATCATGGCTGCGTTATCGGTACAAGCAGACAAGGGCGGCACCGTTACGCGAATCCCCTGACGCCCAAGCTTCTTGATCATCATCTCGCGCAGATGCGGGTTGGCCGAGACGCCGCCACCGATGCAGTATTCCTTGCATCCGGTAGCGTGCAGTGCGTTTTTGGCCTTCTTGTACTGCACGTCAAAGACAGCTGCCTCAAACGAAGCTGCCAGATCGGGCAGGTGAATCGTGCGCCCGGCCTTGGTCTCCTGTTCAATGTAGAGCGTCACAGCCGTTTTAAGACCCGAAAGCGAGAAACGATAATCTCCCCTGCTGTTAAGCGCACGGGGGAAATCGATCGCGCGGGAATTGCCCGTCTCGGCCAGCTTGGAGATGATGGGGCCACCGGGATAGCCCAGGCCCAACGCCTTGGCTACCTTGTCGAAGGCCTCGCCCACAGCATCGTCGAGTGTCTCACCAAGTACCTCGTAGTCGCCCCATGCCTTCACGTGCACGAGCATGGTGTGCCCGCCCGAGACAAGCGTGAAGATGAACGGCGGCTTGAGGTCGGGCTGCGCCAGCAAGTTGGCAAACAGGTGCCCCTCCAGATGGTTAACGCATACGAGCGGCTTACCGGCAGCATACGCAAAGCCCTTGGCAAAGGCGACACCCACCACCAGGGCACCCACCAGGCCCGGACCTTGCGTCACGCCCACGGCGGCAAGCTCACTTGGCGCAATCGCCCCACCCTCAAGGCCAAGCGATGCCGCGGCATCCTCGAGCGCCGCATCTACGACACTCACAATCACCTCAACGTGCTTGCGCGAGGCGATCTCGGGCACCACGCCGCCAAAGCGGGCGTGAAAATCAATCTGTGTCGACACCTGGTTGGCCAGCATATTGCCATCCGCATCGATAATCGCCACGGCCGTCTCGTCGCAGGAACTCTCGATAGCGAGCACTAGGCGACGGCGCTCAATTTCAGCGCGCTCCTCAACGGTTCGCTCGGGCGCAGGCAGCGGCCATACGCGCTGCTCGGCTGCCGTCGGCTCGGGCGAGGCATTGTCGACCGGAAGCACGAGGGGAAGAGGGGCCGTCATGACGATGGCGTCCTTGCCGGCACCGTAGTAGCCACGACGACGACCCGCCTCGGTAAAGCCCAGAGCGGCATAGAGCGCGATCGCTCCCTCGTTGCCGTCCTCGACCTCGAGCGAAGCCGTGGTGCAGCCGAGCATCTGGGCATCATAGCTCACGTGCGACAGCAGCTTACGAGCAATACCCTCACGGCGATGTGCCGGGTCGACGGCGACATCCAGAATCTGCACATCACCGTCCACGACCATACCGCCGGCAAGGCCCAGCAGCTTGCCGTCGTCGTGTGCCACCCACCAACTACGCGGCGCAGCAACGTCCTCGCCCAGTTCGGACAGGAACATGCCCGGCGTCCACGCCTCGTGTCCGGCACCTTCAAAGCAGGCAGCCTCCAGCGCGCTCGTGCCCTCGGCATCCGCCGCGCCCATGGGACGGAACTGCAGATGACGACCGGCGAGCTCATCGGCAACACCCGTAATTTCGCTCTGCGCACTCTCGGCAAGACCAAGACGCTTGCGCTCGTTTTCCTCGGCATCCGAAAGGCGCGTGTAAATCGGCAAGACGCGGGCCGGATCGCCGTCACCCGCAGCGTGCGCGAGCAGTAAGCCCTCGCCCGAAGGCCACCACAGGTCGCGCTCCACGCAGCGGGCGGTCTCGTCCTCACCCAGCAGCTTGCCATAGCGCACGAGACCGTCACCGGTCAGCTGAACCTGGTCCCAGTCCGCTGCTTGGCGCCACTCATCGAGCGCCACGGCGGCCTTGACCACGTGTTCGCGCTCAAATTGACGCTCGGGACCCTCATCAACCAGCATATACAGCGCCGGATATACCTCACCGCGCATAGCATCGGCCAAGATACCAAGCTTGCCGCGCACGCCAGCCTTCCACGCCGTCCAAGCGCAAGCGTCGAGCGTCGACACGCCCAGCAGCGGAACATTGGCACCACGCGCGAGGCCCTTGGCAGTGGAGATGCCGATGCGCACACCCGTAAAGGACCCCGGGCCGCGGCCGACCACATAGCAACCAACATCGCTGCGATCCAGACCGGCTTGAGCCAGCACGCCATCAACGGTATTCACGAGCTCAACGTTGGCGTGACGGCGACACATGTGGTCGCCACTCACGAGCTTCGTCTCGCCCGTCTGCCCATCAATCCAGCTTGCCGCGCAGGCAAGCATGTCGGTCGAGGTATCGAGCGCCACCACCAGCGCGTTGTCGTTATGCAAGCTCATCTTGTACAGCCTTATCAATCAAATGGGAAAGCTCCATTGCGCGGTCACCGTGCGCCTCAAGCGTTATCGTTCGCACATCGCTGTCGCCCTCATCACGCTTGAGCGTCACCGAAAGATACTCATCCGTCAGCTCGTCCTGGAATTGTTCGCCCCATTCCAGCAGGCAAGCACCCTCATAGCCCAGCACATCGAAAATGCCCGTATCCTCGAGCTCGTAGGCATGCTCCAGGCGGTATAGATCAAAGTGAAACAGCGGAATACGACCTTGATCGTGAACGGCCATGAGCGCAAACGTAGGACTCGTAACCATATGCCCATCACCCAGCCCGCGCGAGACGCCCTTGGTAAAGTGAGTTTTGCCCACTCCCAGGCCACCGGTCAGGATGAGCACATCGCCGTCCTCAAGGCACGGTGCAATTAGCTCGCCAAAGTACTCCGTATCGGCAGCGCAAGTCGTTTTGTAAGTACCTACCCCCAGGCGATCCAGGGACATATATGCTCCTTATTATTCCGAGGCGTCCTCTGGTGCGGGATGTCGCTCCAGATAGTCGCCCAGCATCTTAAAGTCTTCCTCCAGCAGCTCCTGCCACGCCGGATTGCGCAGCGCCGCTGCCGGATGAAAAGTGGGCATTACTACAAAATGCCCCATCTGGTGGAACCTGCCGCGCAGCTTAGTAATGCCAATCTCGGTCTTAAGCACAAAGTGCGTCGCGGGGTTGCCGAGCGTCACGATAATATCAGGCCAGATGCTTCGAATCTGCTCACGCAAAAACGGCGAGCAAGCCAGCACTTCCTCGGGACGCGGATTGCGGTTTCCCGGCGGGCGGCACTTAAGCACGTTGGCAATGTAGACGTCTTCGCGTTTGAGCCCCGCCAGCGACAAAATGCCGTTAAGGTCCTCGCCTGCCGCCCCCACAAAGGGCTCGCCCTGCAAATCCTCATTGCGGCCCGGCGCCTCACCAATAAACATCACGCGAGCGCGGGGGTTTCCCACGCCAAACACGATATTGTGACGCGACTGGTAGAGCTGGCAGAGGTGACAATCACCCAGAACGGCCTCAATTTCCTCGAGTGCGACCTCACGTGGTGCCTGATGGGTATGGCCGGGGATGTGCATGACGCCCATGGCGACTCCTACACGTAGACCTTGTCGAGGCGCATGCCAAAGCCGCAGGCGACCTCGTAGTTAATCGTTCCGCGCAGTCGGGCCA